>NZ_JBHVER010000002.1:0-131770 GCF_042802195.1 Kitasatospora sp. NPDC057500
CACTTGACCTTCGGTCAAGTGCGCCGGTCGCGGGTCAAGTGGGTCAAACTGGTTCATATCGGGGCGTTTCTAAGGCCTTTCTGGCGCCTGTTGCTTGCCGTGGCGTGACTCGGGCAACATCGGAGCGACTTGTCAGCGGCCAGTTCGAGGCGATGACAGTTACGGTGTGTTACCAGCGGCGGGTGATCTGGCCGTCGCGTTGGAGTTTCTCGAGGTGATGAGTGAGGGCTCGGCCGGCTTCCAGGATCCGGAGCACGTCGGGGTGGAAGTAGCGCTGGGTGGTGGTGATGAGCCGGTGGCCTGCGATTTCCTTGAGGACGTGCGGGAGGATGCCGGCGTCGGCCATCCAGGTCAGGCCGGTGTGGCGAAGGTCGTGGCGGCGCAGGTGTTCGTAGCCGAGGTCTCGGGTGACGTCGTCCCAGTGGGTGGCGTCGCGTAGGACGGCGGTGCTGATGCGACCGCCGCGCGGGCCGGTGTAGAGGCGGGCGTCCGGGTCGCCTCGCGTCGCTTGGAGTCGCCTGATGATGAGTGGGCGCAATGGTTCGATGATCGGGATGAGGCGGGCGACCCTACCCTTGGTGTGCTTGTCGACCAGGCCGCCGGGGGCGGGGGTGGTCTGGCGGCGGCAGGTCAGGAGCCACTTGTCGGTATCGACGTCGCGGGCCCGGACTCCGGAGACCTCGCCGATCCTTGTGGCCGTGCAGGCACTGTGGACAACGACATCACCCCATCCGCGATAGCGGTTGTATGAGGCCGCGACCAGGGCATCGGCGAGTTCGGTGAGGGCGTCCCAGTCACGCAGGGCGAGGGAGCGGGGATCCCGCAGTTCGTCTTCGACTTGCTGGTATTCGCGCTGCCAGCCGGTGATGTGGGCGGGGTTGTGTTCGAGGATGCCGTCCACGATGGCCTGCTCGAAGATGCGGGAGAGCATGGCGAGGGTGTTCTTGATCGTGGAGCGGCTGCAGCCATCGGCGATCCAGCCGAGAACTGCCGCAGTGATGAGAGCGGTGGTGATCAGGCGGAGGGGGAGCCGCCCGAGCTCGGGCTCGATCCGCAGGTGCCAGCCGGCGAGGTAGGGGGCGTGCGTGGTGGTTTCCAGGCCGGTCAGGATGACCGGGAGGCGGAGGTTGACGTAGTCACCCAACGGCATGGAGGCCAGAGACGGGAGGACAGGGCTGCCGGTGGCGTCGGCCAGGATGGTCAGCCATTGGGTGACCAGTGTCGGGTCGAGCCCATTGTGGACAGCTCCTGCCAGGAAGCTGGCCCAGGCCTGTGTCTGGGCTGGGGTGGCCTGGGCGGCCGGCGGGCGGGGGCTGGTGAGCGGTGGAGTGCGGTATTGCGAGCGCAGGGCGCTCGGCGGAGCCGGAAGGTCGGCGGTGGTGATCTCGCTGAACGGATCCGGGGCGACTGATTCCCAGGGATGCATTGAAGTACTCATGCACCATGGTTGCGCCGGTTCCGCTTGCTTGTTTGATGCCGTCATGGTGTCATTGCTTCATGCTCTACGCTGTGCCATTGCTGCAGGACATCGACCAGTCCGTCCTCGCGGAGATTGACGAGATGCGCAACCGGCTGCGTCTCCATCTGCGCACTTCACGTCGCTGGGAGGGGCAGCTGCGGCGTAATCTCACGGCGCGGGCAATCGCCGGATCGAACACGATCGAGGGCTACGCCGCGAGCGTGTCGGACGTCGAGGACATCATGGTCGGCGAAGCGCCGATCGATGCGAACGACACCGTCACGGCCGAGATCGAGGGCTATCGGCAGGCGATGACCTACATCCAGCGCCTCGCTGAAGCGGGCGACGACTTCGCCTACAGCAAGGGCCTGCTCAACTCGCTGCACTTCATGATGCAAGGCCACCACCTGATCAAACGGCCCGGCTGGTGGCGCACCGGGCCGGTGTACGTCACCTCTGCCGAAGACCCGACCATCGCCGCCTACACCGCCCCTGATGCCCAGCAGCTGGCAGCACTGACTGGCGAACTGGTCGAGTGGCTTAACGAGGGCGACCCGAACGCTCCGGGACTGGTGCGGGCCTCGATGGCGCACCTGAACCTGGTGGCGATCCACCCGTGGTCGGACGGCAATGGGCGGATGTCCCGCGCCCTGCACACCCTGGTCCTGGCCCGCGAAGGGATCATGGCGCCGGAGTTCTCCAGCATCGAGGAATGGCTCGGCAGGGCCCGCAACACCTACCGCTACTACGACATCCTCGCCGACGTCGGTGGCCCCGTCTGGACTCCCGACCGCGACACCCTGTCCTGGATTCGGTTCTGCCTGCGCGCCCACCACCAGCAGGCCCAGAGCGTCGAGCGCCAGGTGAACACCACCCGCGAGGTCTGGACCGCCCTCGACGAAGCCGTCGAGCAGCGCGGCTGGCCCGACCGCATGCTCTACGCCCTCTACCCCGCCGCCATGGGCAACCGCCTGCGCCGCGCCACCTACCAGGCCGACGCCGAACTCAGCGAACAGCAGGCCCAACGCGACATCCGCGAACTCGTCCGCGCCGGTTGGCTCACCGCCAAGGGCGAGGCCCAGGGCCGCTACTACACCGCCGGCCCGGACCTGCCCGAGAAGATCACCCGCGGAGTCCGTGATCCCCGACCGCTACGCGACCCGTACGCGTAGCTGTGGAGGGCCGCTCAGGCGGGCCGCGTATTCGTGGCGTCCTCGACGCGAGGACGGACGGATTCGGTAGCAGCGGGTTCCTGAGGGGCGGCCAGCAGCGCACGTGGAGCCCGAACCTTGCATAGACTGATTGCGGTCCAGGGTGGTTCATGTCCAGAGCGGCGCGCACGGGCCACAAGGGGGAGGCGTAGCACCGTGGAGCCACTGAGGGACGGGGACCCGAAGGAGATCGGGGGTTTTGCCCTCGTCTGCCGGATTGGAGCCGGCGGCATGGGGCAGGTGTTTCTCGGCGAGTCCGCGGCTGGCCATCAGGCCGCCGTAAAGGTCATCAAGCCCTCGGTTCTCGACGAAGACACCCGTGCCCGATTCATCTCCGAAGTGGAGAACCTGCGCACTGTGTACGGGCCGTTCGTCGCGGCCTTCGTGGGTGCCGACGCAGACGCTGATCAACCCTGGCTCGCCGTGGAGTACGTCCCCGGACCGGATTTGCGCACCTTTGTGACCGAGTACGGCCCTCTCCCGCTCGCCGAGACCGCCAGCCTCGGGGCGCTGCTTGCCGAGGGCCTTGGCACGGTGCACGACGCGGGGCTGCTCCACCGGGATCTGAAGCCGCAGAACATTTTGCTCTCCGAGTACGGTCCCAAAGTCATCGACTTTGGTCTCGCCGTGCTCGCTGAGCGCCGCACCACCCTGACGGCTACCGGCTTCGTCGTCGGCAGCGTGTTGTGCATGCCGCCGGAGCAGGCCCGAGGCGAGCATCAGTTGGACCGGCCGGCCGACGTCTACGCGCTGGGCGCGGTGCTGCTGTTCGCTGCGACTGGTCACTATCCGTACGAGGGGCCGACCTGGCAGGCCGTCGCTCTGAAGATCGAGGACCCCGCCACTCCTCCTGACCTGGCCGGCCTTCCACAGGAGCTCGGGCCCCTGATCACGGACATGCTTGCGTTGGACCCCAGTGTCCGGCCGACTCTGCCTGAGGTCATCGAGCGGCTTGTGCGGGTCATCCACGGCCAGGGCCTGACCGCCCTCCAGGCCAAGCGCCGCCTGACCGACCTGACGCCTGAGATCATCGTGCCCCAGCTTCCCGCACCCGCCGTCGAGTTCGCTCCCGGAGGTGGCGTTCCCGCTTACACGCCCACGGCCGTCGACCCGGCGGCCGTGGAGGATGATGAGCAGGTGGGCGCGTTGGTACCGGCCAGGGCTGGGCAGCACGCCGTCGACGACGAACCTGGCGAGGAATCCTGGAGCGCCGGTCCCTCTGACCCGCGGGACATCCTCCCCGGAAAGGACGGAACCCCGCCCCGAAACGGCAGGGCCACCAGCGTCCGCCCCTTGGCACCCCTGCGGATCGCCGAGCAGATCCGCGCCGCGTACGCCCGCGAGGCACGCTTCTGAGGTGCTCCGGTTCGCTTGCCGAAGCCCGCACGGCCTCCTCCGCCTCCGTGACAGACTTGCGGTCGCAGGACCGCACGGGGAACGGGAAGACGAAGGGACCGAGGGTGACCGAACAGAAGGCGATGCAGGACGGGACCCGGTTCCCGCCGGGGGCGCAGATCCTCGTACGGGACGAGGAATGGCTGGTCCGCAACACCACCATGACCGACCACGACGGGGAGAAGATCGAGGCGGTCGGCGTCTCCGAGTTCGTTCGGGACGAGGAAGCGGTCTTCTTCAGCGGGATCGACACGGTGGAGCTGCTAGACCCGGAGAAGACCTGCCTCGTCCCCGACACCTCCTCGTACTTCCGGCGCAGCCGCCTGTTCCTCGAAGCCGTCCTGCGTAAGACGCCGCTGCCCCAGTCGGAGCGGGGTCTGGCCCTCGCCGACGGCTTCCTGCTGGACCCGCTCGTCTACCAGCAGCGCCCCGCCGAGCTCGCCTTGTCCATGCGCAACCTTCGCCCGCGGGTCCTGATCGCCGACGTCGTGGGTCTCGGCAAGACGCTGGAGATCGGTCTGACCCTCGCGGAGCTCATCCGCCGCGGCCGCGGCGAGCGCATCCTGGTCGTGACTCCGCAGAGCATCTTGGAGCAGTTCCAGCACGAGCTGTGGACCCGTTTCTCGATCCCGCTCGTGCGGCTCGACTCGCTCGGCATCCAGCGCGTCCAGCGGGAGATCCCGGCGGGTCGGAACCCATTCACGCACTACAAACGCGTGATCATCTCCGTGGACACGCTCAAGAACATCGGCCAGTACCGTCACCACCTGGAGCGCATCCGTTGGGACGCCGTCGTCATCGATGAGTCCCACAATCTGATCAACCCCGGCAGCCAGCGCCGTGCCCTAGCCGAGATCCTCGCCCCGCGCACGGACGCCCTGCTGCTTGCGAGCGCGACCCCACACAACGGCGACAAGCGCTCCTTCGCGGACCTGATCTCCCTCCTCGACCCGGCCGCCATCGCCGACCGTGACCACTACGATCCGGCGGAGGACCTCGGCCACCTCTACATCAGACGGACCAAGATCAGCCCCGAGGTGCGGGACGAGATGGGCGCGGAGTGGCCCGACCGCGGCCCCACCGTCTCCCTTCACTGCTCCGCCACCGAGGCGGAGGAGCGGATTTTCACTGAGCTGGCCGAGCACTGGCTTCCCGCCTCGCTGACGAGTACGGAGTTCGGCACGGCGGACCAGGACCGCATCTCAGTCGCCACCGAGCAGCTCTTCGCCTATAACCTGCTCAAGACCTTCCTCTCCTCCCATGTGGCCCTCGATGAGACGGTCATCAATCGCATCGCGACGCTCGGTGAGCGGGTCCGCAAGGCCGAGGAGAAGGGGCTCAGGCCCGATCCGGCCATCGCCCCGGAGCAGCGGGCCCTCGGCAGGCTACGGGAGATCATCGCGGGCATGGGCGATGGCACTGCACCCGGTGACTCCGCCAAACTCGACGCTCTCGTCGAGCAGCTGAAGGAGATCGGAGTGGGGCCCCATTCCGCCACCCGGGCCGTGGTCTTCTCCGAACGCGTCCGCACCCTCAAGTGGCTGGCCGAGGTGGTCCCTGCCCGTCTGGGCTTTCCGGTTGGGGCCGACGGCACGACGAAGGCCGTCACTGTCATGCACGGCGGCCTCAGCGATGACGAACAGGCCAAGATCCTGGAGGCGTTCGGCCTCGCCGATACGCCGGTCCGGCTGCTCTTCACCGGCGACGTCGCCTCCGAGGGTGTCAACCTGCACCGTCAGTGCCACCACCTGATCCACTACGACATCCCCTGGTCGCTGATCCGCATTGAGCAGCGCAACGGCCGTATCGACCGATACGGGCAGAAGTACGAGCCCCAGTTCCGGGCGCTGATCCTCACCTCGGCTGTCCCCGGCGCCATGGACGACCGTACGGTTGCCGAGAAGCTGCTCCGTCGGGAGGAGGAGGCGCACAAGCTGGACGGCACAGCCGAGGCCGTGTCCGGTTTCTATCGGGCCGAGGAGGAGGAGCGGCGACTCATCAGAGAACTGGTCCGGGGCGGCACAGTCGAGGATTTCCTGGAGCCCGCTCCGACCGATGACACCGCCCTCGCCGACCTGTTCGGCCAGGTGGACACGATCACCGAGCAGGACCTGCCCGCACGCGCCGAGCTGATCTCCCTCTTCGAAGGAGACACGGCCGACTTCGTCGACACCGCTCTCAACGAGGTCTACAAGGAGCGCGCCGAGGACCTCATCGGCTTGTCGACCGGTACCGATGCCAAGGGCGGCACGTACTTCTCACTTTCCCCGACTATGGCCCCCGACCTGCTCCACCGTCTCAAGGCCCTGCCGCCCTCCTACCTGAAGGAGCAGCGTGTCGCCGAGCGGATGCTGGTTACCTTCGACCGGCCCCTCGCGCAACGGAAGCTCACCGAGGCCAGGGACAGCAGCACCACTATCTGGCCAGAGGTCTCCTTTCTCACAGACATCCACCCGGTTGTGGAGTGGCTGACGGACAAGGTCCTCGTCGAGTTCGGCCTGCAGGAGGCCCCGGTCATCACCACGCCCCACGTCGACGGACCGGTCTTCCTCGTACAGGGCATCCATTCCAACGCCCTCGGCCGCCCCACCGTGGTGCGCTGGATGGCCGTGACTGGGCTCGGCGCCGACGGCACCGGGACGCCTGAGGTGCGCCCCATGGCGGACGCGCTGCGCGACGCGAAGGTCGGCCCGAGGCTCGCCCGCACCGGCGAGCCACGTGACCTGAACCGGCTCCAGGCCCTCGTCCCGGCTGCTGTCGCCGCAGCCCGCCACCACTTGGATGCCGGAAGGGCCCGGTGGGAGGAGCAGATCAGCGGTCCCCTCGCCACCTACCGCGACCATCTCGCCCAGTGGCGTACTGACTCCCTGCTGCCCGGCATCACTGGTCGCCGCGAACGTCTCGTCGAGGAGACCGCCGACGAATTGGCCCGGCTTCTGGAGCAGCTGCACACCACAGGCCGCCCGCTGCTGCGTGTCCTAGCCGTCCTCGACCGCCCCGGCGACCCGGACACCCCCGGCGCCGACGACGACGCCGGCTTCTCGGGCGAGCCCTTCGCATCCGACGCTCACCCGTCCGACGCTCAGACGGAGAACTGACGTGACGTACGACTCGCTGGTCAACCACGGCGACTACCTCTCGGCCCACTACCTTGCCGAGGTTCTCCCCAAGGATCTCAAGGCCAAGGACGGCCTCCTTGCCCGCTGGGCCGCGTTCGAGGAGGAGGAACGCCGCCGCTACGCCGACGCGCTCGCGGAGGCACGACGCCAGGGTCTTGGTCCCGACTCCGTGCCTCCGCGCGTCCGAACTCCCCGCGAGGGACTGCGCGCCCTGCACGGTCCTTACTTCGCGGGCCGCGCAGCGCTCTCCCAGGACGCGGAAGCGCTCGCCGGGCCCGACGCGCTCGTCCCTACGGGCTGGCAGAAGCGGGTCACCGAACTTCATCTGGACACCCTGCATGCCCTCGGCTACACCGCTGCCCACGAACAAACCGTCATCGTCCATCGTGCCGACCACGAGTACACCTTCCAGGCCACCCACGCCGAACCCGGCCTGTACGCCGTCTCCTGCGGCTGGACCACCCAGTCCGACGCCGCTCTCGACCCGGACGGGGCAGGCCGCCTGCTCCACCCCGTGAACCTGGAAGCGTCGGCAACCCTCGAAGACGCCAAGGCCCTCACCGACTTCCTCTTCGCCTGCGACACACCCCCGCGCTACGTCATCCTGCTCGTCGGCGGCGTCATCGTCCTCGCCGACCGCCTCGCCTGGCACGAGGGCCGCTACCTGGCTGCAGACCTCGATGCGGCCCTCAACCGCCGCGACGACCGCCATGGCGGCGAACTCGACACGCTGGCCGCACTCTTCGGCGCCGACTCGCTGCGCGTCCCTGCTGAGGGGGGCACGGCGCCGCTCGCCGGATTCCTCGACAAGTCTGGCAAGCACGCCGTCGGAGTCTCCACCGAACTACGCGAGGGCCTGCGCCTGAGCGTCGAGTGGATCGCCAACGAGGTCCTGGACCGTCTGCGCGAACCGCAGAACGGCGTCACCGCAGCCGACCTGGACGACCCGGCCCGCTTGGCCAAGGAACTCAGCCGAGAGTCCCTGCGCTACCTGTACCGGATTCTTTTCCTCCTGTACGCCGAGGCCAGCCCCGCTCTCGGCATCCTGCCCTCTGACTACCCGGAGTACGAGCAAGGCTACGGTCTCCAGCGCCTAGGCGACCTCGTCTTGCGTGACCTCGTCGGCGAGCGCTCCCGGCGTGGTTTCCACCTCTACGAGTCACTGGACCTGCTCTTCAACAAGGTCGAGAACGGTCACCGCCGCTACGGCAGCGAGCCCGAGGACCTGGCAGCCGAGGCTGCCGCCCGTGAGGCAACCGAGGCGGAGAACGAGGCCGCCAGGCTGCTCGTCGCCGGTGCCATCACGCAGACCGAGCACACCGAGCGCGTCCGCGAGGCCGACCGCATGCGCCGTGCCGCCGCCCGCAGTACGAGTGCCGGCCTGCGCTTCGAGGCCCTGCGCTCCGAGTTGTTCACCAAGGAGGCCGTCCGGCTCATCTCGGACGACCAGATCGAGAACCCGGTGTACCGGGGCGGCGACGGTGAGCGGCGCCGCCCGTTCCTGGACACCCGGTTGCGCAACGAGACTCTGCACAAGGTGCTGCGCCGCCTGATGCTCACCAAGGGCCGCGGCAAGGAGCGCGGTGGGTTCATCTCGTACGCCCAGCTTGGCATCAACCAGCTCGGCGCGGTGTACGAGGGCCTGATGTCCTACACCGGCTTTATCGCCGAGGAGGAGCTGTATGAGGTCGCCAAGGGCGGCGACCCTTCGGGCGGCAGCTGGATGATCCCTGCCTCACGCATCCAGGACTACCAGGACGATGCCTTCGTCCTGCGGACGAATCCCGAGACCGGCCGCCCGGAGCGAGTAGTCCACCGTAAGGGCACGTTCGTCTACCGCCTGGCCAGCCGCGACCGCCAGACCTCCGCCTCGTACTACACGCCGAAGTCCCTTACCGAGGTCACGGTCGAACTGGCCCTCAAGTACCGGCTTGATCAGCATGACACCGTCACCCCAGCCAGGGAACTCCTGGAGTGGAAGATCTGCGAGCCGGCTCTCGGCTCGGGCGCGTTCCTCAACGAGGCTATCGACCAGGTGGCTGCCGAGTATCTGAGGCGGCGCGAGCACGAGCTGGGTCGCCGGGTGGACCCCGAGCTGCGCCAGGTCGAACTCCAGAAGGCCAAGGCGTACATCGCCCTGCACAACGCCTACGGGGTCGACCTAAACGCCACGGCAGTGGAGCTGGCGGAAGTTTCCCTCTGGCTCAACTCCATGCACCCGGGCATGCGGGCCCCCTGGTTCGGCCTGCACTTGCGGCGCGGCAACTCGCTCATCGGCGCGGGCCGGAAGATCTATAAGGCCGACGTCCTGACGGACGGCCAGTGGCTCGCGAAGAAGAACACTCTGCCGCCGACTGACTTGCCGTTCCGGGAGGGCCCACTGCCCGAGGGCGCGGTGCACCAGTTCCTGCTGCCTGCGATCGGTTGGGGTGCGGTTGCGGGGGAGCCAGAGGCGAAGAAGCTCGCGGGGGACGCGGCGAAGGCGCTCGGCACGTGGCGCAAGGGAGTGCAGAAGGCGCCGAAGGGGCCGAAGCCGTTTCAGGAGCGAGGCGGCGAGACCGACGAGGCGCGGCAGAAGCGCTACGACAGGTGGCGTAAGGCGGCGGAGAAGACCGAGTTGGGTCGGTTGCAGGGTGTCGCCCGGCGCGCCGAGTTCCTGTGGTCGCTGGTCGCCACCCGGCTGGAACTCTCCGAGCGGACGGTCGCGCGCCGCATCGACGTATGGGGCGCGGACTGGCTGGAGCAGTCGTCGGAGGCAGCGGACAAGCAGAAGGTCCTCGATGACTTGACACGGTACGGTACGCCGTACTGGCGGTTGAAGACCGTGATGGACGCATGGTGCGCGCTGTGGTTCTGGCCGCTGGACAAGGTCGGCGAACTGGATGGTACGGACCCGGTGTACGGGGCGGGGGGCACGCTCGTCGACGAGTCGTCGGTACTGGGGTTGCTGGGCGGGGCGCGCGTGGCAGTTGCCACCGAGGAGCTGGTGGAGCCGACTGGCCCCGCTTCTCGGGACCAGCGGTGGCAGGTGATCGGGCTGTTCGACGACCCGGATGGCGAGCAGGAGGAACTGGGCGCGGGCCTGGTGACCGAGTCCAGGCGGAGCTCGTCGGAGCGTAGGGCCGGCGGCAGGCAGCAGGAGCGTAAGACCATCCCGCTTCAGAGCTTCGGCGACTGGCTGGACTTCTTGGAGAAGGTCCTCGGTAAAGTCGACATGCCCGAGAACTCGTTGCTCTCGGGTATCGAGGACCTCAGTCCTGACGATGCTCTGGAGCTGTTGGCCGATGTGGAGGACCGCCTGGACGGCTTCCTCGGCATGGAACCGGCGCGGCTGCTGCCGTTCCGCTACCCGTGGCTGAACACGGTAGAGGACATCGCTGGCACGACGGAGAAGGACATAAAGGCGGAAGACGGCCACGGCTTCTTCCACTGGGAGCTGCACTTCGCGCACGTGTTCCGTGGCCCGAGAGGCGGGTTCGACCTCCAGGTAGGGAACCCCCCGTGGGTACGGCCGGATTGGGATGAGGCCACGGTGCTGGCTGAGTTCGACCCATGGTTCGAGCTGAGCGATAAGCCGTCGGGGGAGCAGTGGCGGGAGCGCAAGGACGCAGCACTGGCAGAAATGTCTCGGTACGCGTCGTATTTCGCCGATTTGGCCGCGACAGTTGGCATGGCTACGTTCTTGAGCGAGTCAGTGACCTACCCGCTGATTGCGGGTACTCGGCCGGACCTGTATCGAGGGTTCATGTGTCAGGTGTGGGGGCACCTTGGAAAGGGCGGGGCAGCTGGACTGGTTCATCCGGATACGCACTTCGGCGGTGTCAAAGAGAGGAGGCTCCGTGAAGAGGCTTATCGGCACCTGCGTCTGCATGCGGGTTTCGTTAACGTAGGCAACTGGGCGTTCGAGGCGAGCAGGAATACAGAGTTCGGTGTCCATATCTACGGCACCCCGCAGGACGCCATCCGATTCAGCAATCTCAGTCGTCTTTACGGTGTGGAACCGCTCGTAGCGTCCCTCGGTCACGATGGAACCGGCGAGGTTCCAGGGATGCGACGCGACGGAGCATGGGATCTCCGGCCGCATCGGGCACGTGTAGTCGAGGTCGACGAAGAAGTGCTCTCGGAGTGGAGGCGCTTGACCGGCCAACTGAACGTTCCACCCCAGCAATCGGTCCTGCTTTATCCTGCGACTACGGATGAGCAGGGTGCCATCACCGCTCTGTCGGGCGTGGATGATCGATTGGGTTCCCATGAGCCAAGAATTACAATCGGTATGTTTGAGAACTTGGCGACGAAGAAGCTTGGGATCTATCGCTGGGATACGAGTGCACCCGATGATTTCTCGGAAGTGATTCTCCAGGGTCCTCACCTTGGAATTGCCACCCCTTTTAGTAAGCAGCCGAAGGTGCCATGCCGAGGTAATCACGACTGGACGAGTTTCGACCTGACGGCTCTTTCGGCGGACGCTGTGCCACGGACGAACTACGTCCGTCCAGAGGCATGCTCACTGAAGAGATATGAAGGTGAACAGGATCGCTGGCTGGACCGATCGCGGCTTCAAGCTGACTGGCAGCCGAGCGCCGAGGATTGGGCGGGTCGCAGCGACATTCTGACAGAGGATGAGCTAAAACTAGGTGAGGGCGAGCAGCGAGATTTGCTGCGTCAACGGCTGTGGCTCTTTCGGCCTTATACCAAGTTTTATCGCCTGGCATGGCGGGTCATGATTCCCTTTAATACGGAGCGAAGTCTATTTCCGGCGCTCATCCCACCTGGTCCGGCACATATGGACGCCGTCAGCTCGATGGCCTTGGCAGATAACCGGACCACCGCCTTGAATGCGGGCTTCTGGGCGTCACTGGCATTCGACTACCTGCTTCGCATCACTGGCCGTTCGCACCTGCGTGTCGCCGAAGCCTTTGCTATGCCCTACGCCGACCCCTCTCACCTCCTCGCCGGTCCTCTTCTCCTGCGAACCCTTCGGCTCAACTGCCTCACCAAGGCGTATGCGCCTCTCTGGGCCGAGCTTTATGACGAGACCTGGTCCGGCTGCGAGGGCTGGGCGGTGGAGTGGCCTCGCCTTGCGCCGCTGGCCAGTGGCATCAAGAAGGCTTGGGAGTACGGCACGCCCCTCCGCACCGAGTACGAGCGTCGTGCCGCGCTCGTGGAGATCGATGCCCTGGTGGCAGTGTGGCTGGGGATGAGCGCGGACGAGCTCATCGCCATCCACAAGGCCCGATACGCGATCCTGGCGGACCGTGAGTCGCAGATGTGGTTTGACGCCAGGGGCCGGCAGCTGGCGCGGGACCCGTACGCCCACGGTCACGGCCAGGCCAGGGAGCACTACGAGCAGCTCCTCGCCTTCCAGAAGAAGGAGCGGACCGAGCCTCCCGAGGGATACACCGCGCCCTTTTACAAGGCCGACCGGGAGAAGGAGATGCGCGCAGCACACGCGCACTTCTCCGCGCGGCTTCAGGAGGCTGGTGATAAGGGGATGTGGACGCCACCGACTCAGTGAACGACAGTGCCCCGCACCGGACGGATCCGGTGCGGGGCGTGAGGGGCAGCCCCCGGGCGGCATAGGAGACGAAGTCGTTCCATGTGGCGGGGAGAGGGAGAGTTCGGGGCTTATTTGATCCTTGAAGTCCCGGACGTGGGGGCGCTCGGCCGCGTGTCGGCAAAGCGGTTGTCGCTGGTTGGACCGGTCGCGCTGACAGGTCACGATGCCGTCTATAGGCTTGCCAGGAACGGCATCAGACAGCGGCGGAGGGCGACGGGGACCATGGCGGGACTGGAGGACAGCGGAGGTGGCCGCGCCATCGGACGGAACCGGTCGGTGGGATTCCAACGGTACGCGGTCCCGGAGGACGTCGCTGGAGAGCAGGACGCGCTCTTCCTGTCGCTGGGCCCCCCCTTGGAAATCGGGTCCGACGGCCGGCCGACCGGGGTCGAGCTGGAGCTCACCTCCGGTGAGGACGAGGAGGAGGACGGCCCCTACAGCGACGGGGACGGCATCTCCGCCCCATTCCGGCCTGACAGCATCAAGATCCACACGGAGACCACCACCGTGGACCTTCTGCTGTCCCGGTTGCGGGAGGGCATGATCGACCTGGCGCCGGACTTCCAGCGCCGGGCCGGGATCTGGAGCGACGTCATGCAGAGCCGCCTCATCGAGTCGCTGCTGCTACGCATTCCGATCTCCAATTTCCACATGGCCCAAGATGACGAGGACAGGTGGGCTGTGGTGGACGGCGTCCAGCGGCTCACCGCCATCGCCCGGTTCATCGCACCCGACGTCACCGACCTAGGCCCGCTGACCCTCCGGGGCCTCGACTACCTCACCGACTTTCATGGCAGGAGCTATCAAGACCTGACCGGGCGTCTGAAGATTCGGCTGCGCGAGACCCAGCTCGTGGTCCACCTCATCCAGCAAGGCACCCCGGAGGCCGTCAAGTACAACGTCTTCTCCCGGATCAACACCGGTGGTCTGCCGCTGAAGCCGCAAGAGCTGCGGCACGCGCTGGTGCGAGGGCCGGTCCGGGCGTTCCTCGCCGACCTGGCGGAGGACCCGTCGTTCGGTGAGGCCACCGGGTGGAGCGTGTCCAACGAGCGGATGGCCGACCGGGAGATGGTGCTGCGCTTCCTTGCCTTCCGCCTGTCGAACCCAGCCAGCCACACTCGGAAGGATTTCGACCGATTCCTCGTCGACGCGATGTACCGGGTCAACGCCCTCACCGAGGACCGGCGGGCGCAGTTGGCACGGGAGTTCCGCGTGGCTATGCGGTGCGCGAGGGATCTGTTCGGAGAGCAGGCGTTTCGCAAGTGGCACGTCGGATCAGGCCGTTCTCCGATCAACATGGCGTTGTTCGAGACAGTCGCCGTCAATCTCGCGCTACTCGACGATCACGAACGGGACAGACTGGTAGCGTTTCGGGAGACGATGCTCGACAGGTTCGTCGAGCTAATGAAGGACTGGGACTTCGACCGGTCGATCTCCATCAGCACCGGGGACCCGAAGAAGGTCCGTACAAGGTTCCAGCACGTGGCACGGCTGTTCCGGGGGGTATCTGCACAGTGATCGATCGGCTGACGCTGCACAACTTCAAGGCGTTCCGCGACGCGGCGCTGCCCCTCGGCCCGCTCACGCTCCTGACGGGGCTGAACTCGTCTGGTAAGAGCAGCGTGCTTCAAGCCCTCGCGCTGCTGCGCCAGTCGTATGAAGCAGGCGGCCTCGCGGCCTCCGAGTACCAACCCGAAGCGCGATGGGGCGGACTCCGTCTCGGCGTCGCGAATCAGGGATTCCTGCTCAACGGCGAACTCGTGGGTCTCGGCACCGGAGAGGACGTGCTGCACGAGGACTTCGCGGAGGACGAGGCCCGGATCGGCCTCGCCGTCGACGAAGGGCCGCACCGCTACGGCTGGACGGTTGAGTACGACCCAGAGCAGAACCTGCTGCCGCTGCTCGACGTTGACCTGCCGTTCACCTCAGAGGGGCGCGATCGGCCAGCCGGGCCGGAGGCAGTGGCCCCGTCGTTCCTCACCGCCCCCTTCCAGTACCTGCACGCCGACCGGATCTCGCCCGCCGAGTTCTACCCGCGCGACCACTATGCGGCCATCGGCCGCGGCTTCCTGGGTGTCCGGGGTGAGCACACCGTCAACTTCCTCCGCCACCGCCACGACGCCCGGGACGAGGTCCCCGAGGGCCTGTTGCGCCATCCGGGTGCCGAATCCGACCTCCTGCTCGACCAGGTCGCCGCCTGGATGGGCGACTTGTGCCCGGGAGTGGACATCCAGGCACACGCCATCGAAGGCGCGGACGCCGTACGCCTCTCGTACGGGTTCCAGGGAACACTCGGCCCCACCCGGCGCCGTCGCCCCACCAACGTCGGCTTCGGCCTTACCTACGTCCTGCCGATCGTCGTGGCCTGCCTTACCGCCCGCCTCGGCTCCCTGGTTCTCCTGGAGAATCCGGAGGCGCACTTGCACCCCCAGGGGCAGACCCGGATGGCAGCGCTCGCCGCCGCGGCGGCCGCGCAGGGCGCGCAGGTGGTCATGGAGACCCACAGCGACCACGTCATCAACGGTGTGCGGCTCGCCGTCAAACAGGGACAGCTCGCCCCCGGGCAGTTGGCACTCCACTACTTCCGCGGCGACGGCACCGGCGTGGACGTCGTCAGCCCGCAGATCGACACGGACGGAATGCTTGACCAGTGGCCGGCAGGCTTCTTCGACGAGTTGGAGAACACGCTCGACCAGCTCATTGGCTGACACCTGCTGTAGGAGGCGGGGCAAGACGCACAGCATCGCGGAGGGGGAGAGGTGCCACAGCTGTTCCTGAACGAAAAGTCCTGTGAAACGACAGCGGACCCACAGCGGGTCAATCACGCCATGACCGAAATGGTCAGGGCCGTCCTCGCGGTGGCAAAGGAGGACCGAGCGGGGACTCTGTTGGTTTCCCGGGAGCCGGTCAACACGTTGCAGCTCGCCCATGGACATGCCATCGGCAAGTGGATCGGCACGCCGGGAACCAGGGACCTGTGGCAGCGGCTGGCGATCCTCCAGACCAAGTGGCCATACCGGGAGGCATTCCCGGAAGGGGAGACCCACTCCGACGTCGAGTACCGGCATGACGGGGAGGCGGTCGAGGGGCTCGGAGCCGCCCACCTGACGGGCGGCCTCGGCGTCTCGCTGCCGGTCGAGCCACGCTGGAATGCCGAGCAGCTGACCCTCGTCCGGGAGGAACTCCTCGACGACGAGGACGGCGGCTCCGCGCTCACCGAGGTCGAGATCCCGCACGCGGCCACTCGCGAACACGTCACGGCCCACCTGCCGTGGATCCGGCGTGGCACCGACACCGTCCGGCAGAAAGCCGTCGAGGGCATGCGGTCCGGCGCTGAGCTGTGGGCCCGCCGGTCGGAGCTCTTCCCTCTCCTCCAGTTCCTCCCGCTGGCGGAGCAGAACTTCGCCGAACTACCAGAGGTGTGGGTGCGGCCGGTAGGCGAGCGGCTGGGGGAACTTCAGGATGCGGTCGGTGAGTGGGACCCGGTGCGGCAGCCCGTCTCACCCCAGTGGCGTTCTTATGTCCGCACCGAGTTCGAGGCCAGACGGCGCCTGTGCTGGTTTCCCGACCTCGACGGCGAGAGCCGGCTGTTTGACTGGCACTGTGAGTTCTTGCCAAAGCCTGGCCGCCTGCACTTTCGGTTGGTCCACGAGGAGAGCACTCTGCGCATCGCGTATGTCGGGCGGAAACGCGGCGTGTGATCCGGACCCGGAGCCGATCGGCCGCCCCGCTACCGTAGGGGGTGAACAGGCACTATCGGCCTGTCCGGCTCCCATCAGCATCACCAGCACCAAGGAGAACCACGCGTGCGTCCGACACTCGCCGCCGACCAGGTACGGGCCAGCCTGAGCCAGTACCTCGCGACGACGTACGCGCTGGCCGACGAGAGCACCCGCCGCGCTCTGGAGGCTTTCCTCGGAGACGCCGAGGACGGTATCTTCCGCGGCCCCTACCTTCGCATTCGCACCCCCTTCCGGACCGCCGAGGGCAAGGACTGGCAGCGGCACCTGACCTGGTGGCCCCGCGACTTCACCCCGCACCGTCACCAGGAGCTGGCCTGGGAAAGGCTGTCCACGCTGCACGGTCCGGCGCGGCCCACTCTGGTCACCACCGGCACTGGGTCCGGGAAGACCGAGTCGTTCCTGATCCCACTGCTCGACCACTGCCGCCGGGAGCGCGAGGCGGGACGGGAGGGGGTTAAGGCGATCCTGCTCTATCCCATGAACGCGCTCGCCACCGACCAGGCCCACCGCATCAACAAGCGGCTCGATGATCTGAAGGACACCCGGCTGCGCGACGCGGGCGTGCGGGCCGCACTCTACATCGGCGACAAGCCGTCTCAGGAGTTCAAGCAGGCCAATCCCGCGATTGCGGTGGACCGAGACGAGATCCGGCGCACCAGGCCAGACATCCTGATCACCAACTACAAGATGCTCGATCTGCTCGTCCAGCGGCCCGAGGACCAGGGGCTGTGGCAGGACTCCGCGCTCGCGTACGTTGTCCTCGACGAGTTCCACACCTACGACGGCGCCCAGGGCACGGACGTCGCTATGCTGCTGCGCCGGCTTGGATCTGTCACCGGGCTTGCCGAACCGGGCCGCCCGCTTGGTCCGGTCTGCCCTGTCGCCACGTCGGCCACACTTGGCGAGCACGGCCCCGGTCTGGCCGCGCGCCAAGGCAGCGGACCCGGCATGCTGGAGGTCGCCGAGCAGGTCTTTGGTGTGCCGTTCCCGCCCGATTCGGTTGTCGGCGAGGACCGGCGCTCCACCAAGGACTTCACCGGCGAGAGCGACTTCACACTGCCGTTCCCCTCGCCGCAGGAGGTCGCTGAACTCGGCGACCCTCCCCGCGACCCGGGCGCCATGGACGACCTCGTTGCCGCATTCACCGGCCTGAGCGGACCGAGCCCCGAGGAACTCGGGGCCGTTCTGCGCCGCCACCGGCTCACCGCCGCTGTCCTGGAGATCCTCAACGGTGCCCCCAAGACGGTCGCCGAGATCACCGAAGTGCTGCCCCGCTACGCCTACCACTGGGGCATGGCCGTGCAGCAGCAGCCGCGTATTGCTGCCCAGGCCCTCGCCCGCTACATCGCCCTCCTGTCGTACGCCCGCGACCCGGAGCACCCCGGACGGCCGCTACTGTCCATCGAGATCCACCACTGGGTGCGGTCGGTCTCCCGTGTGTTGCGCGGCATCAGCGCTGCCCGTGCTGAGTTCCGCTGGGACGACGAACGGGTGACCCCCCGTGGCGCGCTGGCCCGCAAGGACCGCGGCCCGGCTACGCGGCTGTCCCCGTACGACGGGGAGGAACCCGTGGTACCCGCCGAAGTGGCCGAACAGGTCGCCGTACCGGCCGACGACAGCGCCCCGCCGCCCGCCGAGGTCTTCTTGCCCGCCGTGTTCTGCCGCGAGTGCGGACGCTCCGGCTGGGCCGCGTACTCACCGGAGGTCGACCCGGCCGAACTCGACCTGAACGCCACGAAGATCCGCCGCGCCTCGGTGAGCCGCGACAAGCGCCGGGTGCGCAACATGATCGCCGCGACCCCGCAGGAAGTGTATGAGGCCGCCTTCGGAACCGGGACGGAACGCCGACGCGGCGGGCCCGCTGTCATGGTCCTGGAAGGCATCGGCGGACGGCTGCGCCCCATGTCGCCCGAAGCCGATTTCACCATCCCGGCGGATGGCGAGGGACCACGCCGGCCCAGACCCCTTCACAACGCCGCGTTCGTCCACGCCGACCTCGACGGTGACCGGGCGGCAGAACGCGACCAGTGCCCCGCCTGCCGTACCTTCAACTCCATCCGCTACCTCGGTACCGGCCTCGCCGCGCTCGCCGCCGCTGCCATCACACAGCTCTTCACCGGCGGCGAACTGGACAAGAATCTGGGTGAGAACAAGACCCTCCTCTTCAACGACTCTGTCCAGGACGCCGCCCATCGCGCCGGATACGTCGCCAGTCGCTCGTACACGTTCTCGCTGCGCGCACTGCTCGCCAGCCGCATCGATGAAGACGAACCGATCGCCCTGAACGACTTGGCCGCCGACCTGATCGCGGATGTCGTCGACAGCAAAGCGGTCCAGGCCGCCGTCATCCCGCCGGACCTGCACCTGATCCGCGGCGTGGACACGCTGCTCTCCGGCCGCAGCCGTGGTTCCCGGGCCACGTGGGAGCTGATCGCGCAACGCCTGGCGTTCGCCACCGCCATGGAGTTCGGCCTGCGGTCCCGGCAGGGCCGCACCCTGGAGCTCACCCGCACTATCGCCGCCGATGTGCCTCTGCAGGACGCCGACGCCGTCGCCGACCTCGTGCGGGAACTCCTTCTCACCACCCCAGGAGAGATCGCACTGCCCGACGGGTCGGCACCCGGCCCCGACCGGTACACCGGCTTTGTCCGGGGCCTGCTCGAACGGCTGCGCATCCGGGGTGCCATCCGGCATGGCTGGCTGGACCCCTGGCTCGACCAGGCCGGGGTGCGCCGTTGGGCGATCTGGGGCGGACGGGAACCCGGCATGCCGGCCTTCCCCCGTGGGGTCTCCGCACCCGCCTTCCTGCTGGGCACACCCAAGCAGGGCAGCGAGGACTTCGACGTGCTCACCGGTCGGCTCGGCTGGTACCAGGACTGGGTCGTGCGCGCCCTCGGTCTGCGCCGGGAGGCGGCCGCCGACTTCCTGACCCGGCTGCTGCCCACACTCGCCGACGCCGGGGTCCTCTCCGTGCGCACCGCGCTCGACGGCGTCACCCGCGTCTACGGGCTCCAGCCCGGCCACATCCAGGTCCGCAAACTCGCCGACGACATGCTGCCCGACGCCACCGCACATTGTCCGCGCTGCTTCTGGGAGCAGACCGTTCACCCCGACCTCGCCGACCAATGGCACGGACAGCCGTGCCCCCGCTACCGCTGCGGGGGAACCCTTGGTACCGGCCGCGACATGGACAGCGGCCTGCGGCAACGGGACTTCACCAACGACTTCTACCGGCGCATGTACCGCAAGGCCGGCGTCTTCACCATCAACACCGCGGAGCACACCGGCACACTCAGCCGCGCCAAGCGCGAGGCAGTGGAGAAGGCATTCCGCGAGGGCACCGACGTCCACTACGCGAACCCGCAGGTGCTGTCGTGCACCCCAACCCTCGAACTCGGCATCGACATCGGCGACCTGTCGGCCGTCGTGCTTGCATCTTTGCCGAAGGGGCCGGCTAACTACATTCAGCGCGTGGGTCGGGCGGGCCGCTCCACCGGCAACGCATACCTGCTCACCATGGTCGACCGGGGCCCGCGCGACCGCTATTACCTCGAAGAACCTCGGCTCATGATCGCCGGAGACGTTCTGCCGCCCGGTTGCTACCTGTCCGCGGCCGAGATTCTGCGCCGCCAGTACCTCGCCCATCTCCTCGACCTCGCGGGCGCCGGACGGCTGGCAGCCTCCGACGGGACGCCGGTACGGCCCCTGCCCAGGCTGGCCACCGACCTCTTCGGCGCCTCGGCCTGGCAGGCCGAGCTCGCCGATGCCGCATTGGCCGATGGGGAACGACTGGTGGAAGGCTTCCTCGACCTCTTCCCCCCGTACAACGAGAGCCGCGGTACCGGTGTCAGCCCGCAGGCTCGCGCCACCCTCGTCACGTACGCCACCGACCCCGGCGAGCACGGGCTGGGGGGCGCCTTGGAAGCCGCGTGCCGGCGCTGGGAGGACCGCCGCGCCGACCTGCAGCGTCGCATCGAGGCCATCGACCAGGCGCACGGACTGCTCGTCGCCGGCGACCCCGATCACGAGCGGCAGGGCCGCGAACTGCGTGCCGAACGCCGGGACGTCGCACGTGTCTCCCGAGAGATCAGCCGTACCACGGCGCACGGCGCCCTCGTCGATCTCGGCCTGCTACCGAACTACAGCCTCATCGACTCGGCCACCGAACTGGAGGCCGCCCTCACCTGGACCGAGAAGACCGCAGACGGCACTCGGAAGGAGCACAGCAAGAGCCTCCGGCACAGTCGCCCTGCCCGCCTCGCACTCGCCGAATTCGCCCCCGGCAACCACTACTACGCCCAGGGCTACAAGCACCGCATCACCGGACTGGACATCGGCAGCCCCGGCCGACCTGCCTGGATCTGGTGGCGCATCTGCCCCGACTGCGGGCACGTTCGAACCCACCGTGCCGAGCACGACCCCTCGCCCTGCCCTCGTTGCCGGTCCGCTGCGATCGGAGACGTCGGCTGCCTGCACAAGGTCCTCGTACCGCGCCGGGTCACCTCCCGGGACGAACGTGACGATGTCCGCGTCCGCGATGACACCGATGAGCGGGAACGGCGGCACTACACCGTGGTCCCGGCCGTGGACATCGACGCGCGTGACGTCGAACAGGCATGGAGGCACAAAAACGCCACCTTCGGCTGGGAGTTCACCCGGGAAGCGCACATCCGCCACGTCAATATCGGAGCCATCCGGGTAGACGGCGGGACGGACACGGCCTTCGCCGGACGGGAGGTCCGCCTCAACCCCTTCTGGGTCTGCGATGCGTGCGGCTTCGCCGACCCGGACGGCGGGCCCGCCGCGTACGACGGAGGCGACGCGTTCGTGCACGGTAAGTACCACCGGCCCTGGTGCCCGCGACGGCGCGCCGGAGCCGACGTGGCACGACAGGGCCAGAAGGTTCTGCTCGCCCACGAGCTGCGAACCGACGCTCTACGCATCCTCATCCCAGCCGTTACCGCGCACACCCGAGAACGGCTCGTGTCCTTCAAGGCGCTGCTGCTGGCCGGTATCGCCCGCAGCTACGGTGGCGATCCCGATCACCTCGCGATCGTCACCGACTCCATGCCCGAGGAACGCGGCGAGGCCGCGCTCCGTCGCCACTTCCTCGTGCTATATGACACGCTTCCCGGCGGCACCGGGTATCTGCACCGCCTCGCGGGCCGGGACGGTCTCAAGGGCGTCCTAGACGACGCCCGCCAGGTGATCGAGACCTGCGTGTGCGTGGGGCAGGGCCGGCCCGCGTGCCACCGCTGCCTGCTGCGGCACGTCACCGACAGTGAGTACGAACTCGTCTCCCGTGAGCATGCCCTCGACATGCTCGGTGACCTGTTCGGCCGCACCCCGGACCGGTGGAGCATCGAGCCGGTCGCCAACACTCGCGACATCACCCTGGTGCACCAGGTGGAGAGCGAACTGGAGGCGCTCTTCCGGCGCGGGCTGTTGGAATGGGCCGAGCGGGTGGACGAGGTCAGTGTCCGCAGCGCGCTCGCCGCAGACGGCACCAGGGACACGACCCTGCGCTTCACCGCACCAGACGGAACCGTCCGCGGCTGGCAGATGGACACCCAGGTTCCGCTTGACTTCACGCGGCCGGACGTTGTCTTCCGCAGCACCGACGACGACTGTCGGGTGGCCGTCTACCTCGACGGATACCGGTACCACGCCAGCGCCGAGCACCTCGTGGCCGAGGCGGACGCGGTGAAGCGCGCCCGGCTGCGTGCCGAGGGCTGGCAGGTCTTCCAGCTCACCTGGGACGACGTGCAGGCATGGACGGGACAGACCAGGGCGCCGGCTGACCCCGTGTGGAGGCCCTACCCCAACACCGCGCAGAAGACGGCCATGGACGTCCATCGGCGCATGCACGCCGGAGATACCCGTGACCTGCCGCGTTTCGTGTGGGCCAACCCGGTCGAAACGCTGATCGGCTATCTCACCGACCCGGACCCCGACGCGTGGCGGCGCCGCACTCAGAGCGCGCTCGCGGGCTTCGCCGCCGTGTCGGCGACCAGCAGGGCCCTGGCAGACGGCGAGGAGACCGGGCAGAGGATCAGCGAGGCACTGCAGGGGCGACGACTGGCCGGAGGACAGGGCGCCGTCCAGGTCATGACGACCCGGGACGCGTCGGGTTGTTCGCTTACCATCGCGCTCGACCTGCGCAGAGGACAGACCGGAGCGGTCTGGACGGCTCTGACCGTACTCAACGACAGCGCGGACGTGGTCACGGCCGACGAGGTCGCTCATCGCAGGCGCTGGCAGGCGTGGCTCTACTGGAGCAACCTGCTCCAGTTCCTCGACGCGGGCGACGGGGACGGAGTTCAGCTCACGGCCAGCATGCTGCCCGGATTCGACCCGGCCGAGCTGGCCGTCACCGGCGGCGCCGGATGGCTCACCTCCCAGCGGCGGACGTACCAACCCGCAGCGGTGGCCGGCCAGGAGTCTTCAGCGGTGCGGCAGAACGTCGTGGAAGTCCGCGCGGCCGTGCGCGATCCGGCCTGGGACGAGGTCATCGAGTTCCTCATCGACGATCCCAGCCTGCCCGCTCTCGCCCGTGCCCTCGCAGACCTGGGCGTGCCCGCGCCGGAGGCCGGCTACGAACTGGGAGCAGCAGCCTGGCCAGCCGAACTCGCTTGGCCAGCTCAGCGCATCGGCATTGTCCTCGCGCACCGTCCGGACCCGGGCAGCATGCGGGACATCGACGCCGAGCAGCGGGACGGGGCGTACCGGGAGGAGGGCTGGCAGGTCCGTACCGCTACGGAATGGGACGCCGAGGAACTCGCCGGGCTGGTGAGCGGTGGCGCGGACACCGCGGCGAACGATCATGAGGAGAACGAGCGATGACCGTCACCGGCGCGCCGAGGACGGGCGTGACCCTGCGCCTGCTGGACAAGGCCGACAAGGAAATCGTCAAACTAGACCGTGCGGTCCTCGGAGCGTTCTACAAATTCCAGCACGAGTTCCGCCGTAACCCGGGCGCCGGCGGGTTCGACCTGAAACAGCTGGAGGGCCACGACCGGCTTTGGTCGGCACGTGTCAACCGTGAGTGGCGGGCCCTGATGCTCCGCCTCGGCGGAGACGACTGGCTTCTCGTCTCGATCAAGCACCGCAGCCATGTCCACGAGAACCTGGACCGGCTCAACTACGGCATCAATCACATCACTGGCGCCATCGAGTACGTCGACCTTCAGGTCGTTGAGGAAGGCGTGCTGCGCCGTGAACTCGCGCCGCCCGCCGCCCCCGTTCCTGCTCCGTCGCCCGCCCCTGATCTTCCTCCGGAACCAGCCCAGGACGAGCGTCTCTTCGACGCGTACACAGATGGGCAGCTCGCGGACCTCGGCGTCGCAGAACCGCTCATCCCGATCGTCCGGAAACTCACTACGGACGACGAACTGCTCGGCCTCGCCGAGTACGCACCCCGCCACACCGGGGAGGTACTCCTCCGACTGCGTGACGGCGTTCCGTACGACGCGGTCATGGAACAGGTCACCGCGCCCGTCGCCGTGACCGAGCCGGAGCAGAACCTAGACATCAACGACTGGCAGGCGGCCGTCGACCGCTCCCAGACCGTGGTGATCACTGACGACGAATCCCTGCAGAGCATCCTGGAGGAGGGCGACTTCGGGCGATGGAAGATCTTCCTCCACCCCACCCAGGAGAGGCTGGTTCACCGGCGATACTCCGGCCCGGCCCGGGTCGGTGGCGGCCCGGGGACGGGCAAGACGATCGTCGCGCTGCACCGCGTCTGCCATCTGGTGCGCGAGTTGCCCCCCGGTCGTACCAAGCCTGTCCTACTCACTACATTCAGCCGGAATCTCGCCGCCGATCTGCGAGGCCGACTCCTCTCACTCGGTGGCCCCGACGTGCTGGCCCGGGTCGACATCGTTCATGTCGACCAGCTCGCCACCCGCATCGTCAGCGAGTCCGCCCCGGGTAACGCGAACCGGCGGATCGACGATACGGCGGCGCTCCGCGAGTGGCGGGAACTGTTGGTGGAGGCCGGGGAGACCCGGTGGAGCGCCGAGTTCCTCAGTGACGAGTGGAACCAGGTCATCCTCGGTCAGGCCGCAACCTCCCGGAGCGACTACTTCGCCGCCCGGCGCGCCGGCCGGGGACGCAGCGTCACCCGTGCCGAGCGCGCCAGTATCTGGCAGCTCGCCGAACGCTTCACACAGCGGCTGGAGATCAAGGGGCTGGAGACCCACCGCCAGGTCGCGGAGCGGGCCGCGCAACTTCAGATGGCCCGCAAGGCCAGGATCGACAGGCAGTCGGAGGAACGCGAGGGACGGGGAGGCATGGACAATCTCCAGACCGAGGCCGGCTCCGGTGCTCGGCTGCGCTACCGGTACCGGCACATTGTGGTCGACGAGGCTCAGGACCTCAGCGCTGCGCACTGGAAGATGCTGCGCGCCATGGTGCCGTCCGCGCCCGACGACATCTTTCTCGTCGGTGACACGCATCAGCGTATCTACGACAATCAGGTCACCCTCGGCAGCCTCGGGGTCCACATCCGCGGCCGATCCTCCCGGCTGACACTCAGCTACCGTACGACCCGGGAAATTCTTCATGACGCGATCCGGGTACTCGGCGGCGCGGATTATGACGACCTCGACGGCAGCGCCGACACCCTTGCGGGGTACCGCTCGGTCCTCCACGGCCTGAACCCGTTGCTGCGCGGTGCGCGGAGTTGGGACGAGGAGATGGATTTCATCGTGGAGCAACTGCGGGCGTGGCACGACGTGCCCCGCGAGTCCACTGCCATCTGCGTCCCGACCAACGACATGGTCACCCAGCTCGCAGACCGCCTTACCCGACGTGGCATCACTCCGACAGAGATCACGCAGGACGGGCCGCGGAGCGAGCAGGGCGTCCACATCGGCACCATGTACCGATTCAAGGGACTGGAGTACCGCTGTCTGATCATTGCCGGAGTGGCCGAGGGTCTCCTCCCGCGGGCTACCGTGGACGCCTGGGAACGTACGGACCCGAGCCGCCACCAGCGAGAACTGCAGCGGGCGCGCTCATTGCTCTTCGTTGCGGCGACCCGCGCCCGTGACGCACTTGCCATCACTTGGCATGGTGAGCCGAGCCGCTTTCTGGCGCCACTGCTTCCGACCCGGGGTGTGTAAGGGACTTCGTGTAAGCGCCGTGTGATCATCGAAGGCTGAGCCGGTCCTCGAAGAACAGCGAGAACTGGTTCAGTGCTTCCTTCCAGTGCGCGGCGACATGGTTGGCGTCGCGTGCCTTGGGGTTGATCAGCTCCCGCACGGCCAGGTAGAGGACCTTCAGCGCGGCCTGTCCGGTCGGGAAGTGACCGCGGTTGCGGGTGGCCTTTCGTAGCCGGGAGTTGATCGACTCGACCATGTTGGTGGAGTAGACGACCGTCCTTATCGCCGGCGTGAACGCGAGGCAGGGCGTGAACTCGCTCCAGGCGGCCCGCCAGGTCCGGACCACCGCCGGGTAGCGAACGCCCGGGTCGGAGGCGGCGAATTCATCCAGCGCCCGCTCGGCGGCTTCTCGGCTGCCGCGGTGTAGACGGCCTTCAGCGCAGGCACCAGCTTGTAGTGGCCCCGGCTGGAGGCAAGCCGCAGCGAAGAGCGGATCACGTGGATCACGCATGTCTGAACGGTGGCCTTGGGCCAGGTCAACGCAGTACGTCCACGACCCATGACCCGCCTCCTCCCGCAATCGCACACACCACGGACCCAACTGCCTCCCGTGACCGTCCAAACAACCGAACCGCCGGTACACCCGACCACGCTGCGCACGCTGTTCCATGAGCTTCCCCTTCTCTCGGACTGGGTGGTGCTCTGGGGCAAGAGTGGCTGCCGTGATGGGTGTGGCGGCAGAGCGTGCGGGGCGGTGCGCGAAGCACTCAGAACCACACGGCGAAGACACGCTCAAGACGACACACCGCCCGGAAGATCACCATCCGTAGCCGCAGGTAGGGGACCATGATCTGCTCGCTGGAGCCGGACCTGCGAGCCGGCCAGCGCCGTCGACGCAACGGCTGCCGGGATCGCGCGGCGGTGCTTGCTGAAGGGCCAACAGATCTCGGTCACCGGCAGTAGCCGCGGCGGGGTCGACGTACGGACGGCTTTCAGTGGCAGCTGCGGCATCACCGACTGCGCGTGACCAGGTGAACAGCATCTCCCGTTTGCCGCACTTGAGTCCGTCGGCGCCTATATCAAGGTCACCAAGCGGACGACGTTGAGGGATCCGGCTTCGTTGAGTGGTTGGGCTGGCGAAAATTCGCACTTTCAGTTCAGCTGCCGGCTGGATTCATATGCGCGGCCTTCTTTTCGGCGTGCGAGACTCCAGCTGTGACGTTATCTCGATGGATTCTGGCTCCGACGACGAGCTGGTATGCGTTGCGTCTGGTCCGGGCCTCTGGCGGCCTGCTGGAGCCTGAAGTGGCCTGGAGGGCGGCCCGTATCCGCCTGCGCCCCGATGAGCTGCCGTTTCTCCTGCACGGACATGGGCACACCATCCGTCTGTTGCGAGAGTGACTGGCGAGAGAGATGACATTCATAATTCGAACTGAAATCGATCGTTCGTAAGAGTGAGCGATCATCGTCCGCTTGGGGCGTAAGAATATGGCCATCATTGGCATGTGCTGCACTCCAGCCGGTCCAGGAAGGTATGAATGGCTACCGGCGATCAGCCCACGTACTTTCCAGGGGGATCCGATGTCCGACATCCTCGGCCTTTCCGCGGTGGCCGCCGCGGCTCTGCCGCCAACCTTCACCTTCCTGTACCAGCGTCTTGAGGCTCTTCTCAACCGCCACGACGGGTGGCACGAAGCGAACGATCTCTCCACGGCCGACCTGCCGCCGACACTGGTCGGCACCGTCTCCCTGCCGCTCGTGGCCGATGAGCAGCGGCTGCGCGACCGAGCCGGAGAGCTGCGCCTGGCACGGACGGTGCTGGCGCGCTACCAGCAGGATCCGACTCTGGTGGTGCCGGGTGATTCGATGCTGATCGATGTCCTCGGTCAGCTCCGCTCGGCCATCGAGGAGATCTACTCGCATCGGTTCACGTTCACCGGCGAGAACCGCGAAAGGTCTGCTCCTCTGGTCGTCCAGCGCATCGACCAGGTGGACAGTGATGTGACCGGCATGCAGGCGGGCGAGGCGATCGTCACGGGCACGGTCATCCAGGACCTCAAGAACGTCTCCAACGGCTCCACCGTGATCGGAATGTCGGCGCCGGTCATCGGCGGTGGGGCATGAAGAGCTGAACCCGCAGGCCAACGAGCGTGCCCCGGCACTCAGCCCGCCTACGATCAGGAGAAGCCCCTCATGAGGTCGCTCTTCAATCCCTCCGACCATGGCCCGGCCGACCCGTATGAGTCGGACCGGTCAGCCGTACCTCTTTCGCCTCCCGCGGATGCCAGCCCGTCGGTCCGGACGGAACAAGCGGCCGACAGAGACGTCGCCCGCGACCCTGGCTCCGGTGCCGATCCGTCGCCGATCGAGACGACGGGCATGCAGGCCGACGGCCAGGAGACCCACAGTCTTCCCGAGACGGCCGGCCCTGTGGGCTGGCAACCGCGATCCGGAGACCGGTTCGAGCAGGCCCCCGTCCAGGGCTCGGGGCAGACGACGGCACCCACGTATTCCGTACATGAGGAGCCGGCAGATTCGTACGGGGCGGCGGCCCGATACGGCGATCCTGCGCAGGACACGGTCACCCCGCCGGACGCCGACACCCTGCAGAGGCTTCTCGCGGACGTCGGATCCCAGACCTCGCGCCCGCCGGTTGACCCCGCCGGGACACCTGACCTTGGCGAGGGGGATGACAGCGTCGAGGAGAACGCCAGCTCTTCGCAGTCAGCCGAGCGTCCACCCAGGTCCGCACCGTCTGTCACGCAAAGCATCACTGGTGCGAACAACGGCACCGTGATCGGAATCCAGCTCCAGAACATCATCAACAGGATGCGCAACACCGACCTGCGCAGGGCCTGGGTGGAGGAGCAGCTCGCCGTCTACGTGCCGGCCGAGAACGAGGAAGAAGCCGCCACTGTCCTGCTCAGGGAGAACGTTCTCGTCCTGATCGGAGACACTGGCACTGGCCGTCAGACCACTGCCCTGCACCTGCTGAGGGGCCTGAGCGGGAAGGGACTAACGCTCAAGCGCTTCCTGCGGGAGCCGGACGACCCCTTCGCTATGGACGACTTGGCAGGGCAGCGCGGAGTGGGCTGGATCCTCGACCTGCGGGCCGAGGGCGACGCAGTGAGCAGGCTCGGCTATTCGCTGCAGAAGACCGACCTCCTCAAGGATGCCGGGTCCTATCTCGTCGTACTGGCCAGTCCTCAACTGTGGGAGACCGTCGGGCAGGGCGGCGACCACGCCGCTGTCACGCTCGAGGCAGCAGAGGCGAAGAGCGTTCTTCGGGCCTATCTGGCAGCCGCCCCGGAATGCGCGGGTCCGGGGCTGTGGATCGACAACCCGCGAATCGCCCAGGCGATCGCCGGCCGACTCCCGGGCGAGGTGAAGCGTTGGGCTGACGCCATCAGGGAGGAGGAGTGCAGGCCGGCAACCGCCATGCTCCCGTCTGCGACAGCGGACGATGTAGGGGCTGCCTTCAACGAGCGGATCGACCGGGTCATCGAGGCCCGCGCCGACTGGCGCAACCAGCTGCGCGATTGGCACATCGGACACCCGGACAGTGACCATCGCAACTACCTTCTCGCGGCTGCGACCATGGACGGCGCCCCGGTCGAGAAGATCTACCCCGCCGCGGAAAGCCTCGCGGAGGCTCTGGGAGAGACGCCCGTGCCGAGGCCCGGTCAGCAGGGACCGGGCATCATCGAGCTGACCCACATGGTCGGTGCCGTGCTCTCGGCCGACGGTACCGTGACCCTGCCCTCCGAGGGATACGCGGAGGCAGTCGTCGAGTACTTCCTGGTGGACCGTGCCCACCTTGTCGACCGCTTCACGCAGTGGACCGCCACTCAAGCCGTCGAACTTGAGGGAGATCTCGGGCTTCAACTGGCGGACCGCGTGGCGGAGTTGGTCCTTCGCCACACCCAGAAGACCCGCTCCGTGGCACTACTCAAGTCGGTGGCAACGCAGTGGTCGGCCAAGAAGGTACTCAGGGAGCACGCCCGAGACCTCCTATCGGTCGCCGCCGTGGACGCCGGTACCGGCCGCATGGTCAGGAACAAGATCCTCGAGTGGGCACGGAAAGAGGATGAACCCGTTGCCCTGCGCGCGACCCTGGCTGCGGTGTGCCGACAGGTGAGCCAAGTCTATCCACGGGAGGCGCTTTTGCGGCTTGACGCGCTGGCTGAAAGTGGCAATCAGAAGATCACCGACGCGGTGGGTAGGGCGATCAACGAGATGTGGGACAACCCCGACCAGAGGAAGAAGGTCAGGAGCGTACTCCGCAGCTGGGCCGCGAACTCCAAGGCGACGGTCCGCAGCTCCGGTAGCCACGCCTTCCTCCACCTCGCAGGCCGCAGCGATGAAGACGGCACGCCATCCCTGTTGGTGGGCGAGGACAAGGAGAACGACCTCCCGTGGATCGTGCAGAACTGGCGCACCGCGCTCGATCACGACCCCTTGCCTGATCCTGCGGTCGTGGCGTTCAGCGTGTGGATGGACGGTGCCGACACTGCACCAGATATTCGCGATGCCGTGTTCGACGTCTTCGCCCGGGCGGTCCACGACGGCCCCGACGAGAACCGTGCCGTTCGCTTCCTGAGCCTCAACCGGCTCGCCACTCACTGGGAGCCGTCCGAGCCGACAAAGCCACTGACTGAGCGCGCCCGCCTGCGCGACGAGCTGATCACCTGCGTTAGGCAAGCGGACCCCGGCAACTCGGGAAGCCACTCTGGTGTTCCGCAGACGTAGTCCCGTTCCAGAACGGCGCGAGGGACACCTCCATATCCAAGGAACCGTGCCCAGTGCTGCCGAGTGCTACCGCTTCCACTTCGAGGTCACCGGCCGCTGGTCCAATTCACCCGACGCGACTCGACACCACGACCCTGAGGCCGCGGCGAGCGACCACGTCCTGAACGTCATTCGCGACATAGCGCGCGATCATTCGCTGCCCGACGTAGTTAGCGTCGAGAAGCGGGCCAATGCCCGTCTCGGCCTTCCAGAGGCCGTACCTTACGCCTCGGTGACCGTCGGCTGGGCCTCTGTGCGTCTCTGGGTGACACCGGATGACCTGGCCTCGGCCCTGCAATCTCTCAGACGCACCCACGAGTACAACCTGCAGGAGGAACAACACCGCCGCGAGCTCGACCTCAGTCGCTCATTGCGAGATGCCTTGCGCGAGGACCCGAGCCTCGCACTGGCCCACCTCGTCCTACGCCACCCACAGGACCTGTCTACCGAATCCATCAGCCAGCTCGGCGCGCTGGTCGCCGAGGTATCAGCCTACGACCCGGCGAACTCCTGGGTTGCCACTGCAAGAGTCCTCCAGAACCTCATCAAGGACATGCCCACCGACACGAAATCCCATCTCATCAATCAACTCGCAACCCTAGCGGCTCAGTTCGGACACAAGGGAGTTGCTGACCAACTGCGCAGGCACGCCGAACCCAGGAAAGCAGCTGATGAGGAACCCAGCTGATCACCGCCACTGGCGGTGACGGTAGCTCTGCTGGGCCGCTGCGGTCGGTGTGGCAGGCGGAGGCGCCGACCGTGGGCGGTCGGCGCCTGCGCGTCACCTGGTTCAGCTGTAGAGGCCGGATCCGAGTTCGATCAGCTGCTGGCCGACGCCGGTTGCGATGGCTGTGGTGAGCGCGGGGGCGGCCACTCGCATGATCCTGCGCCATAATTGGACGCCCTGCTCGGGATCGCGCCCGTCGCGTTCGAGGACCTCGACGTCGGCCGCGTCGTCCTCGACGACGACGCCTTCGTATGGATCACCGAAGCCGTTTTCAAGGAGGGGGCCCTCAGGGCGAAGCCAGGCTCCCGGTCCCACCGGCCATGACCGTCCCGGACTGTGCAGTCCACGACCTCCTCGACAACCTCCGTCAGGGCCTTGGGAAAGACGAGGCCCAGTCACTGACGGGAGCCTCAAGCAGCCCTGGCAGGCGTTCCGGCCAGCTACCGCCGCTACGCGGCGAGTGGCAGGTTGTCGTCGCCGCGGGGGACGGCTCGGAGCCGGTCTGTCTGGGCTTGGTCGAGTGCTCGGGCGAGGGCGTTGACGGCCTGGTCGGCGGAGTCCTTGAAGAGGTGGCCGTAGAGGTTGATGGTGGTCGCCAGGGTGGCATGGCGCAGGGTCTTGGACACGATGGCGATGGGGATGCCTTCGGCGATCATGATGCTGGCCGCGGTGTGGCGCAGGTCGTGCAGCCCGATCCGGGGGAGTGCGAGTTCGGCGGTGCGTTTGCGGAGCTGGTTGAGGACCCACTGGGGCCGCAGGGGTGATCCGTCCGTGTGGGCGAAGACCAAGCCCTCCAGTCGGCCGTCGGGGTGGGCGTTCATCTGGAGGTTGGCCTGGCGGTGGAGGGCTGCCATGACTCTGGGGGAGAGACTGATCCAGGCGCGGCTGGCCTCGGTCTTGGGCTGGTTGAAGTGGAGGTCGCCGTTGTCCACGGCGGACAGGGTCCAGCGGACGAACAGCTTGCGGTCCATGAGGTGGACATCCGACCAGTGCAGGGCGAGGACCTCACCGCGGCGCATGCCGGTGCCGAGCAGGACCTCGAACAGGTCGGCCAGCTGGTCGGCGTACTGCTCGGCGTTGTGCCGCAGGAACGCTGCCGCCTCCTTCGGCGTCCAGCAGGTGCGCTCCTCGGCGCGGGGCTTGGTCGGCACGCAGTGCTCGGCCGGGTTGAACTTCAGCCGCCACGATCGCACCGCGTGGTTCAGCGCGTTGCGCAGCGTCGAGACGACCCGGTAGAGCGTGACCCGGCCCCGGCCGGCCTTCCGCTGTGCGGCCATCCAGTCCTCGATCTGCTCCGGCCGCAGGTCCAGCAGCCGGCACCGCCCGAACGCCGGGATCAGGTCCCGCTCCACGTACGCCTTGTACCCGGCGTAGGTGTTCGCGGTGAGCTCCTCCTTCCGCGCCGCCAGCCACTCCCGCAGGAAATCCGCCACGGTCGTGCGACGCTCCTCGTACGCCCCGCTCAGCTGACCCTCCAGCACCGCCGCCAACTCCTGCGCCGCCTCGCCCTCGGAGGCGAAACCTCCCCGCCGCCGGGTACGCCGCCGGCCGTCCTCCGGCGCCAGATCGACGCAGTACGTCCACGACCCGTGCGCCGCCTCCTCCAACAACCGCACACACCACGCACCCAACTGCTTCCCACCCTCGTCCCGGCACCCGCACCGCCGGTACACCCTGCCCCGCTGCGCACGCTGTCCCATGAGCTTCCCCTTCTCCCGGACTGCCTGGTGAAACTGGGGCAAGAGTGGCTGCTGTGTCGGGTGTGGCGGCAGAGCGCGTTGGGAGGTGCTCGAAGCACTCAGAACCGGATGGCGAGGACACGCTCAAGACGACACACCGTCCGGAAGATCACTATCCGTATCCAGTGGGTAGTCGACCCTGATCCGACCGGACCGTCTCGTCTGCCAGGGGCAATGCACGACGGGCCGCGGCGGTCGGCAGAAGGGTCCTGCTGAAGGATCGACAGATTGCTGTCACTCGCGGTGACGAAGGCGGGTTCGTGGGCCTGGGGACCATTTGGGGACCGCGTCTGGTGGGCGCCCATGAGCGCCCGTGGGCGCTTACGGGCATCTATGTACGAACTTGAACCCGGCTGAGCACAGGCCGGGTTCTGGCTCTGTCGACCGTGGATCTCCATCGAGAGTCTCAACTTCCCGTGTTTTCAGCTTAGTTGAGCAACAAAAAGGCCGAGTCCTCAAGGCCTCGGCTGTCGACACTAGTTGAATTCCTTGACTGGGGGTCAAGGGGTCGCAGGTTCAAATCCTGTCGTCCCGACTGTGAAGTCGGTTGTGAGAGCGGGTACTTGGGAAACTAAGTGCCCGATCTTCTACTGTGGTGGTCGCAGTGCGGTCGCGGACGGTCGTTCGCGTCACTCCAGGGGGCGCATCCGGGGGTGTGGGGCGCTTAGATGCAATCGATATGCAGCTTTTGTCTCTCAGGTCGAGGTGACTGAGCGTAGTTCTTCGTTGAGTGGGCTTCTGCCCTGGCGTCGAAGTGGGCATGGTGTCCTGGAAGCGGGTATGTCTGTGGAGTGAAGTTCCACCCTGCGGTTGGATGCTCTCCGTCTACGCTGCGAGGGTGTGGCCTTGCCGGTGCCGCTGGCGGATCGCGAGTGGCGTGAGGTAGCCCCACTCGGGGTGCTTGCGCAGGCGCCTGCGATTTCAGAAGGTCTCGACGAACGCGAAGACCTCCGCACGGGCGGTGGCGCGGTCCCGCCGGACCCGGGCGCCGATCTCCTCCTCCAGTACGGCGAAGAAGCTGTCGGCGGCGGCGTTGTCGTAACAGGAGCCAACTCTTCCCATCTACTGCTGCATGTCCAACTTGCTATCTTGCTCCGGAATTCAGCTGACGTGTATTCGCTGCCGCGATCGGTGTGCATGATGCGGCCAGGCTGTGGACCGCCGCGGCCGGCCGCCGTCCGCAGCGCGGCCACCGGTAGTTCGGCGCGGTGGTGGTGGCCGGCCCTCCTCGGTCGGCAGGAAGGTCATGTCGCCGACCAGGCGAACCCCGGGACGGGGAGCGGTGAAGTCGCGCCCGATCAGGTCCGGGGCGAACACCGGCTTGTGGGCCCGGCGGGTCAGGCCCCGGCGCCGGCGGCGGGTGACGCCCGCGATGCCGCGCTCGCGCATGATCCGCTCCACCTTCTTCCGGTTGACCGCCCGGCTCTGGCGTCGCAGTTCGGCATGCACGCGCGGGACGCCGTAGGCACCCCTGGATGTGAGGTGGATCACTGTGATCTCGGCGGCGAGGAGGCCCTCGGCCCGCCGGCGCGCCAGGCATGGAAGGAGGAGCGGGTGATACCAAGGACGCGGCAGATCCGCTTGACGCCCCAGGCGCCGTGGTGGTCCTCAACGAAACGGAAGCGGATCACCGTGTCGTCTCGGCCGCGAAATGGGCGGCCGCCTTGCGCAGGATCTCGATGGTCTTCTGCTGCTCCAGGTTCTGGCGGCGAAGCCGGGTGAGTTCCTCGCGCTCGGGGCCGGTCGGCTCGCCGGAACCGCCCTCGCCCCGGTCGGTGCGGTCCTGCTTGACCCAGCCTTCTCAACCCTTCCGGGCCGACCCCCAGCTCACGGGCGATCTCGGTGGCGTTCCGGTGCGGCGACGAGCGCACCAGTGCGACCGCGTCCCGCCTGAACTCCGCCGTGTACCGCTTGCTCATGTTGCTCTTGCTTCCCACCTCAAACAGCTTCCTCCGGGCTCACATGTCCCAGCCTCCAGGTGCCCAACCGCAAGGTGGAACTTCACTCACGGGTAACCCCTCAATGTCAGGTGCTCTGCGTCTCGTGGCCGCCACGCAGGCAGGCGACGTACGCGCCTGGCGGCCAGTGCCGTGTGTTACACGGCGACCGTGGGAAGCCAGCCGATGTGGCGGAGAACGGGGACCACGCGTAGGTGGGTGAAGGCGATCACGGGTGTCTCATTGTCCTGGACCGGGAAGGACAAGGCGTGCTGGATGCGTTGGTCGTCCTGGGGATCATCCACCTCGTACCCGGGAACGTCGACACGGCCGCCGGCCGAGTGCAGAGCAACGCCCGGACGCGCAGTCAGGTCACGCAGCTGCTGGAGACCGTACTCGGCTGCCAGCCGAGCCGTGGTGAGGGACTTCTTTATTCTGGGGCGTTCCCCGTCCACCCAGGCAGGGAAGGCCATGATGCGCAGGGTGCTTGTGCTTCCCGGCGCGCGAGCGATGCCGACGCGCAGCCGGTTGTGCAGGTTGGAGAGCGCCGCGGGGATCTCGGGGACGACCGCGGGCTGGTAGAGCACGAGATCTCGTTCGCCGTTGTCCCAGCGGGTGTCGTGCACTGTCAACAGCGGGCGTCCGGGAAGGCGTAGTTCCCACTCAACGGCCGGGCCCTTCGCTGGTACCCCAGCGCATGTCGTACCCGACTTCTCTTGCAGGGATGTGCCGCGCTCCAGGGTGAGATCGTCCACGAGCCTCATGGTCTGTGCTCCACCTCCGGGTATGACGGGGCATGCCCGGTGATGTGCGTCGGGCGCATAGAACGTACCGCTTGCGGCGTTCGCGCGGTGGGAGAACGATCAGAGCGAAGTTCCACCTTGCGGTTGGGGCAGGCTCCAGGAAGCGTGACCGTCAGTGCTGCCGGTGCCCTGGCAGGTCGATGGTGTTGAGCGGGATGTCCGGGGTGGTGGCGGCCGCGCGCAGCAGTCGGGTGAAGCCGGTGCAGAGGGCCTCGACAGTGGACCGGTCGAACAGCTCGGTGCGGAATTCGACCACACCGTCGAGTCCGTGACAGGTGCCGTCGACGTCCCTCTGCTCGAACATGCCGAAGGTCAGGTCGAATCCGGCGGAGCCCGTGCCGACCAGGTCCACCGTGGCGGACGCGCCCGGTAGTTCCAGCCTTTCGGGGAGGGAGGGGGTGAGGACGAGCATCACCTGGAACACGGCCCGGCCGAACACGGCCTGCCCGCTCGCCGCCCGCCGTGGCCCCTGCGCCTCCATGACCAGGTCGAAGGGTACGTCCTGGTGGGCGAAGGCCCCCAGGTCGGCCTGCGTGACCCGGCCGAGCAGCTCGCGGAATGTCGGCTCTCCCGAGGTGTCGGTGCGCAGGACGAGCGTGTTCACGAAGAAGCCGACGAGGTCGTCGAGTTCCGCGTCCGCGCGGTCGGACACCGCCGTGCCGATCGGGATGTCCGTACCGGCGCCGAGGCGGGTGAGCAGCGCGGCCAGGGCGGCGTGCGCCACCAGGAAGAGGCTGGACCGCTCGTCCGCGGCCATCTGCAGGAGCTGCCGGTGCACGTCCGCGGGGACGGTGAAGGCCACCGTGTCGCCGGCGCTGTGCGTCGGGCGCCCGGACGGCGCCTGCTCCGTGCGGTCGGCGGGTAGCGCGATGCGTTCCGGCAGGCCGGCCAGGGTCTCGTCCCAGTAAGCGAGTTGACTGCTCCGCAGGGCGCTGGGCGCGTCCTCGGTGCCGAGCAGTTCACGTTGCCACAGGGTGAAGTCGGCGTACTGGACGGGCAGTGGCGACCAGTCCGGGGCGTCACCGGCGACGCGGGCCCGGTACGCGGTGCCGAGGTCGTCCAGCAGCCGCCGCAGCGAGGCGCGGTCGCAGGCGATGTGGTGGAGCAGCAGGAGCAGGGTCTGCCCGGGCGAGGTCCCGGTGGTGAAGAGGACCGCGCGCAGGGGGAGTTCGCTCTCCAGGTGGAAGGGCCGGCCGGCCGCGGCGCTCAGGGCGTCCGGCAGCCGGTCCGGTGTGACGGGTTCGACCGTGAGTGCCGGGTGCGCGGCCGTGACCGGCAGGATGTGCTGGACCGCCTGACCGTCCAACTGCCGGATGAGGGTGCGCAGGGTTTCGTGCCGGGCCGTGAGGTCACCCAGGGCGGCGCGCAGCGCCTCCTGGTTCAGCTCGCCGTCCCAGCGCAGCACCAGGGGAACGTTGTAGGTGCCGTCGGGGCCGGCGAGCTTGTGCAGGAACCAGAAACGTCGTTGGCCGTAGGAGAGCGGGACCGGCCCGGCCCCCCGGTCCTGGGCCAGCGGAAGCCGCGGGACGGGCCGGGGCCCGGGTCCCGTGGAGGTGTCGCACGGGTGATCCGGGTCGCCGAGATGAGCGGCGAGCCCGGCGACGGTCGGGTGGTCGAAGACGTCCCTGACATCGAGCTCCCGGGCGCCGAGGCCGGCGCGGCACACCATGGCGGCCAGCCGGTTCGCCCGCAGGCTGTCGCCCCCGAGGTCGAAGAAGTCGTCGTCGGCGCCCACTCGCTCCACGGCGAGCAGGTCGGCGTACAGCCCGGCCAGTTCGGCTTCCAGCGGCGTGTTCGGGGCGCGCGACGGCAGGTGCGCGTGGGCGTGGGGGGACGGGAGCCCCGCCCGGTCCAGCTTCCCGTTGGGGGTGAGCGGCAGCCTGTCGAGCGGGACGAACAGGGACGGGACCAGATGAGCCGGAAGCCGCGCGCGCAGCCATTCCCGCAGCCGGGCGAGGGCTGCCCCGGGATCGTCCGCCGCGTCGCGGGTGGGGACGACGTAGGCGACCAACCGTGCGGCCCCGTCGGTCTCCCGGCCGGCGTCCACCCTGGTGCGGGCCGGACCGTGCGGAACGGCGGAGCTCGCCAGCACCGCGCCGCCCGCCACGCCGGGGGCGGCCAGCAGCGCCGCCTCGACCTCGGCCGGTTCGATGCGGAAGCCACGGATCTTGACCTGGTCGTCCGCCCTGCCGAGATGCTCCAGCGAGCCGTCCCGGCGGGCGCGAACGAGGTCGCCCGAGCGGTACAGCCGGGACCCCGCGGGGCCGAAGGGGTCGGCCACGAAGCGTTGCGCTGTCAACGCGGAGCGGTGCAGGTAGCCCCTGGCCAGACCGACGCCCGCGACGTACAGCTCACCGGCCACCCCGGGCGGTACCGGCCGCAGTCGGTCGTCCAGGACGTACAGCCGGGTGCCGGCGATGGCCTTGCCGATCGGCACGACCCGCGCCCTGCCGTGGTCGTGGTCCAGGTCGACCCGGGTCGAGAGGACCGCGGTCTCGGTGATGCCGTACGTGTTGACCAGGACGGGCCCGGACTCCTGGTGCCGTTCGTACCAGGAGCGCACGAGGGCGGGGGAGAGCGGCTCGCCGCAGAAGACGATCCAGCGCAGGGCCGATTCCCGCCCCCGCTCCGGCTCTTCGGCGTCGGCCTGCTCCAGCGAGTGGAAGGCGGAGGGCGTCTGGTTGAGCACCGTCACACGCTCCCGCGCCAGCAGGTCGAGAAGGGCGCGGGGGGAGCGGCCCACCTCGTGGGGGACGACCACCAGCCGGCCGCCGTGGGCGAGGGCGCCCCACATCTCCCACACGGAGAAGTCGAAGGCGCAGGAGTGGAACATCGTCCAGGTGTCGTCGGGGCCGAATCCGAACTCGGCGGCTCCCTCCCGCAACAGTGCCACCGGACCGCGGTGCGGGACCACCACGCCCTTGGGGCGGCCGGTGGATCCGGAGGTGAAGACGACGTACGCGGCGTGGTCAGGCGTCAGCGGCCTCGTGCGGTCCGCGTCGGTCAGGTCGGTGTCGTTCTCCGCCGGGTCCGCGCCGTTCTCCGCCGACGCGGTCGCGGCGGCTCCCGTCGGGTCCGTCCCGGAGAGGACGCAGACCGGCTGGGCGTCGGCGAGGATCCGCTCCGTGTGCTCCGGCGGCCAGGACGTGTCGAGCGGGAGGTAGGCCGCGCCGGTCTTGGACACCGCCAGGATCGCGGTGACCATGTCCTCGGAGCGGGGGAGCAGGACCGCGACGGTGCGGTCGGGGCCCGCGCCGCGCCGGACCAACGTCCTGGCCAGCCGGTTGGCGCGCGCGTTGAGCTCCGCATAGGTGAGCTGCCGGTCGCCGTGGGTGACCGCCGGGGCGTGCGGAGTACGCGCGGCCCAGTGTTCGAACAGCTCGGGGAGCGTACGCGTCGAGGAGGGGGCGGGGGCGCCGATGTGCGGTACGAGCAGCCTGCGCTCGTCCGGTGCCAGCAGATCCAGCTCTCCGACAGGGCGTCCGGGGTCGTCGACCAGCTGGTCGAGCAGGCGTACGCAGCGGTCGGCCTCGGCAGCGACCTCCTCGGGCTCGTACCGCCCGGCCTCGGCGTGCACCTCCACCATCAGGCCGGCCCGGCCGCGTTCCGGCCTGATCACGACGGAGAGGTCTTCCACCACGCCGGTGTTGAGCTGTCGGAAGGTCATCGGCCGCCCGGCGAAACCGCGGCCGAAGCTGAAGGGCACGATGTTCGCGATCAGTTGGTACGGCGCGTGCGCGGTCCCGGTGAGGCCGAGGTCACGGCGGATGTCCTCGTACCGGTAGCGCTGGTGGGCGAGGGCGAGGGCGGTCGCCTCGCCGACCGTCCGGATCAGGTCCGCGGCCGGCCGGCGCGGATCGACCGGTACCCGCAACGGGAGCACGTTCGACGCCGCACCGGTCACGGCGCCCACCGTCTTGGAAGTGCGGCCGGCGACCGGGAACCCCACGACGACCTCGTCGCCTCCGCCGGCGCGGACATGGTCCAGCAGGACGGCGGAGGCGGTCGCCAGTACGGTCCAGGGGACGCCGAGTGCGAGCGCGCGTGCGCGCAGCGCGGCTACCCGGTCCTCGGGCAGCCGCGACGCACCGCGCACCGGCGCCCCGCTCGTCCGGCCCGATGCGTCCCGGCCGGGGGCGGCGGGTCGGGACGTGCGCGGCCGGGACGCATCGGGCCAACCGGACATGTTCGCGGTCCAGAACGCACGGTCGGCCTCGAAGCCGGGCGTGGCACGGTAGGCCCGCTCGGCGTTGTACAGGGTCTCCAACGGCACGTGGTGGCCGGGCTCCGGGGACTCGCCCCGCTCCAACGCCGCGTAGATCTCGCCGAGCCGCCGGGCGAACAGGGCCAAGCCGAAGCCGTCCACCACCAGGTGGTGGACGAGCAGGTACCAGCAGACCCGGTCCTCGGAGAGGCGCAGGAGCGCGGTCCTGAACACCGGGCCGTTCTCCAGGTCGAGCGGGCGGGCGATGTCCGCCCGCATCCAGTCCAGTGCGACGATCATCGGCGCAGGTTCCCGCCGGAGGTCGACGACCGGTACGTGCCAGGCGGGGAGGGGGCCGACCCATTGCCTCGGCTCCCCGGAGGCCGTGACGGCGAATCGGGTGCGGAACGGCTCGGTCTCGGCCACGGCGACCCGGAAAGCCGTCTCGTACAGCGTCGGATCGAGATCTCCGGCGATCTCGAACGCACTCGCCAGTTGGTAGCGGACCGGCGACGCCAGCTGCTGGTCCAACCAGATCCCGTGCTGCATGGTGGTGAGTGGCATCGACGGGTCATCCGACGGGTGCACGTGCTCCGGCTCGTTCCTCACGGCGTGTTCACCGACCCTTCCGTGGTGCCTCGGCGGCCCACCGTTCGAGGAGTGAGCGGGCGACGCGGCCGAGCACGGCGGGGCCTCCCATCTCCTTGTGCGTGCAGTCGACCGGCAGGACGTCGAGCTTCCCCGTGACCAGCGGTTGCCACTGGTCGAACCCGGCCTCGGGCGAGTGGTCGCGCGCGGTGAACAGCACGGCGTTCCCGTCGAACGGGAGCGGCCGGTGCAGGTGGGCGAGCCGCACGTTGTTGGTGATGATCCGGGTCAGCGCGGCGATCCGCCGCTCGTCGAACGAGGCCAGCGCTCCCTCCGGTACCCGGGCGATCTCCAGGAACCGCGGATACGTCAGCGACTCGCCCGCCCACCGGGAGGGGTCGTAGCCGAAGAATTCCAGGAGCAGCGCGAGGACGTCCCGGCCGGCGGTCGAGGGCGGCGCGGCCTCGGCCGTGGCCGTGGTGGCGGCGGTGCCCGCGCCCGCGGGGTAGGCATCCAGCATGGCCAGCGTCTCCACCGACTCGCCGCTCCGCTCCAGTTGCACCGCCATCTCGTGGGCGACCACCCCTCCGAAGGACCAGCCGAGCAGGTGGTAGGGGCCCGTGGGCTGGACGGACCTGACCTGGTCCAGGTAGTCCGCCGCCATCTCCCGGAGGGAGGCCGGCAGGACGTCGGTGCCGTCCAGGCCTCGGGCCTGCAGGCCGTACACCGGCCGATCGGTGCCGAGCGGCGAGGTGAGCCCCGCGTAGCCCCAGGAGAAGCCCGCCGCCGCGTGCACGCAGAACAGCGGCGCCTCGTCGCCCGACTCCCGCAGCGGCAACAGGACTTCGCTGCCGGTCCGCTCGGACGTCTCACGGCTGACTCGCCACCTGCCGGCCGTGGTGTCCGTCTCGCGTGCGACCCGGGCCAGCGCTCCGACCGTCCTGTGCTCAAGGACGTCCTGCGCCGTGAGGACGAGACCCACCCGGCGCAGTCGGCTCAGCAGCTGGATCGACATGATGCTGTCGCCGCCGAGATCGAAGAAGCCGGCGTCCGTCGCGATGTCGGGGAGCCGGAGCACGTCGCGGAACGCTCGCGCCACGTGCTCCTCCCGCGCTCCGTCGGTGGTCGGAGGGTCGGCCTCCAGAGGCCGCACGTCCGTCGGCAGCCGCTTGCGGTCGAGCTTGCCACTGCCCGTACGCGGCAGCGCGGAGGCGGCCTCCCACTCGGCCGGGACCAGATGGGCCGGCAGCCGCTCGGCCGCCCAGTCCCGCAGTGCGCGGCCGGGGAGGCGGGCTCCCGCCACGGGCACCAGGTAGGCCACGAGCCGGGCATCGCCACTCGTCCCCTTCCGGACACAGGCCATGACCTCGGTGACGGCGGGGTGCCGGGCGATCACCGCCTCCACCTCGCCGAGTTCGATGCGGAAGCCGTTGACCTTGACCTGGGCGTCCGTGCGGCCGAGGAAGTCGAGCTGCCCGTCGGGGAGCCGACGGGCCAGATCGCCGGTCCGGTACATCCGTTCGCCGGGCGGCCCGAAGGGGTCGGCGACGAAGCGCTCCGCGGTCAGCCCGGGCCGGCGCAGGTACCCCCGGGCGAGGCCGTCCCCCGCCAGGTACAACTCGCCCTGGCGGGTGGCCCCCACCTCGCGCAGTGAGCTGTCGAGCACGTAGGCGCGTACGTGGCCCAGCGGCCGTCCGATGGGCGGCGCGCCCTGCGGCACGGGACCGTCGCCCGCAGGGGCAGGGGGGACAGGGGCGTGGACGGTGGCCGCGGTGGCGAGGACGGTGGCTTCGGTGGGCCCGTACGCGTTGAGCACCCGGGTGCCGGGCATGAACTCCCGGATCCGCGCGGCGAGGGTCGCGGGGAGTGCCTCACCGGTCATCGCGAGCGTGGTGGCCGACACGTCGAGACCGCCGGTCCCCAGCAGCTTGGAGAACACCGAAGGGATGGCCCACACCAGAGCGCCCGACCGGCGCGGCGGGTCGCCGTCGAGCAGCGACAGGAGGTTGTCGACCAGTTCGAGGCGGCCACCGCTCGCCAGCGCCGGGAAGACCTCGGCCACCGACACGTCGAAGCTGAAGGAGCACGCCGCCAGCACGTGCGCCAACGACTCGGCACCGAACTCCGCGGCCGCCCAGTCGACCAGCGCGACCACACCGCGGTGCGGCACCACGACCCCCTTGGGCGTGCCGGTGGAGCCCGAGGTGTAGATGACGTACGCGGGGTGCGAGGGCCGCAGCGGCTCGGGGCGATCGGCGTCTGACGGCGCGGTGGGTGACCACTGCTCCAACTCCCCGGCGATCGCGGGGTCGTCGATCCGGACGGTCGTGGTCGACCGGCTCGTGAGGCCGGCGGCGTACGGGTCGGTGGCGGCATCGGTCAGCACGCAGACGGGTTCCGCGTCCTCGATCATGAAGCGGAGCCGCTCGCTCGGGTAACCGGGGTCGAGCGGCAGGTACGCGGCGCCGGTCTTGAGCACCGCGAGCATCGCCACGAGTGTCCCGGCACGCCGGGGGAGCAGCAGTCCGATGACCGATTCCGGCCCGGCACCACGGTCGAGCAGGAGCCGGGCCAGTCGGTTGGCACGCTCGTGGAGTTCGGCATGGGTGAGCTCGTCGTCGGCGCTGACGACGGCGACCGCGTCGGGGTGGCGCAGGGCGGCGCTCTCCAGCAGGTCGGTGAGCGTCCGGTGGGGTGCTCCCGAGGCCGTGCGGGCCGTCCGGGGGCGAACGGTCGCCGAACCGTCCGCCGCCGGAAGGTCGAAGGTGCCCAGCGGGCGCCCCGGGTCGGACACGGCCAGGGACAGCAGTTGCCCGAAACACCTGGCGTGTGCGTCGAGTTCGGTGGCGCCGTAGCGCTCCGCCGCACCGCTGAAGACGATGCGCAGTCGCCGGCCCACGGGGGCGTCGTCGACCACGATGCGCATGCCGTGGACCGGTTCGGGCACCAGGTCGTGGACCACCGCGGACAGTTCGCCGAACCGGACATGGGCCCCGGGGGTGCGGATGTCGGCGATCGGCCCGATCGGCCCGGGCGGCTCGTCCGGAGCCCCGGCCTCGCGGCACGACTCCCGGTGGGCCGGCCGCCGGCGCCTGAGCGCCTCGCGGGATTCCCGGGCGACGTCCTGGACGAGCTCGGCGAAGGTGACGGTGGGCCGCACCGTCAGCCGGAGGGGCACGATGTCATCGCTCGCGTCCGGGACGCGCCTGCTCACCCGGTCCGGCCGGCCGTCCACCTGCATGCCGATCACCACGTCCGTGGCGCCGCTCAGCCGGTGGGTGTAGGCCGCCACGGCGGCGCACAGCACCGCCCGTGTCGGCACGCCCCCGCGACGGGCGGTGGTGCGCACGCGTTCGACATCGGTGGTGCCGAGTGTCACCGGGCGGGAGTTCACCGGGCGGGAGTCCACCGGTGCCCGCAACCCGTCGGCGTCCCGGACGGGAGATCCGGCGTACCGGGCTGCGGCCGGGGCCGGCCGGGCCCGGGTGGCCAAGCCGCCGCCGGCGGCCGAGCGGCCGTTGACGAGCGCCGTGTACACCTCGGAGACCCGGCGGGTGATCAGCGCACAGCCGAAGCGGTCGACAAGGGCCCGGGGGTGCTGGTGGAACCAGCGGTGGTGGTCCGGGCCGAGCCGCAGCAACACCTGGGCCGTCCAGAGCTGCCCGGTTCCCGCTCGGCCCCGTGTGAGCTCCGCTCCCCCTTCGAGGGCCGCGCGTGTCCACGCATCGGCCGCGCCCTGCGGGTCGGCCTCCGCGCTCAGGTCCACCACGGGCATCGGCGGGCCGTCCGAGGTCCGCGGTGCGGCGCACCCGCCCGGTTCCCGGCCGTCGACGCGGACCCGGGCCGCGGCGCTCTCGGCCACGACCTGGGCGACCGCCTCGCCCAGCGCGGTGAGGTCCAGGTCGCCGCGGATCTCCACGAGCTGGGCGGTATGGCCGCCGGGGGTGAGGGGCCCCGAACCGGGGTGCCCGGCGCCGGACGCGGCGGTGGCCGCGCCCCGGCGGTCATCCATGGTCGGTTCCTCCCCGCGCGGTGAGGTGCTGCGGCGAGTACGAGTAGAAGCCACGGCCGGACTTGCGTCCCACATGGCCTTCGGCGACGAGACGGGCCAGCAGGGCGCAGGGCCGGAAGCGGTCCTCGCCGGTGTGCCGGCGCAGCACCTCCAGGGAGTCGGCGATGGTGTCGAGGCCGATGAGGTCGGCCGTGCGCAACGGCCCCATCGGGTGACCGAAGCAGTCCTGGAAGATGCGGTCCACGGTCTCGGCGTCGGCGGTTCCCTCGCCGAGCACGGCGGCCGCCTCGTTGAGCGTCAGCATCAGCACCCGGTTCGTGACGAAGCCGGGGGCGTCGCGCACCACGATGGCGTGCTTTCCCACGCGGGCGAGGAACGCCTCCGTGCGTGCCACGGTGAGAGCGCTGGTGCCCGGAGCGCGGATCACCTCCACCGCGTCCTTGAGCGGCGCCGGATTCATGAAGTGGGTGCCGATGACCCGGTCGGGCCGGGCAGTGAAGGACCCGAGGCGGCTGACCGGGATGCACGAGGTGTTCGACGCGAAGATCGCCTCGGCTCCGCAGATCCGGTCCAGCTCGCGGAGGATTCCCTCCTTGACGTCCTCGTCCTCCCTGGCGCACTCCACCACCAGGAGCGCGGTGGCCAGGCCGGCGAGTTCGGCGGAGAAGGTCACGAGGGACTCGGTGCGGGACGCGGGCCCGCCCGCCCGCGCCTGCCGGGCCCCCCAGCGCTGCAGCGTGGCCGTCCTGATTCCGGCGCGGAGCCGGGCCGGCCCCGAGGCCAGCGCCCCGGGGTCGTTGTCGACGACGACCACGGGGTGGCCGGCTTCGGCGAAGCACTGCGCCACACCGATCCCCATCGTGCCCGCGCCGACGATGCCGACCAGTGACCTGGCCGGAACGGTCCGCGCGGCCTGTCGAACATCTGTCTGATCGCCCACTGTGGCAGGTCTCCTTCGTCGGCCGGGAGGGGTCAGTCGAGGTCGGCGAGCCGTGCCGGGGCCGGCTCCGCGGGTGTGCTGGTACCGGTCGTCGCGCAGACGGGCCGGAGCCCGGACAGCGGTGCATCCGGGGTGCGGGTGGCCGCGCGCAGCATCGCGAGCAGTCCTTCGACGAGTGCCTGTGCACTCGACCGGTCGAAGAGCTCGGTGCGGTAGTCCAGCGAGACGGACAGCTCGTCCTGCCCCGGCCCTTCGACGACGGACCAGGAGAGGTCCAGCTCGCTGCGGCCGGGCGGCAGCACGAGCCGTCCCGCGTCCCCGTCGGGCCACCGCACGGGGGCCGCCTCCACCCCGGCCGCCGAGCCGAGTGCCGCCGGCAGCACGTGGTAGGAGTACGCCACGTCGAACAGCGGCGCCCTGCCGGGTTCTTCGGGCAGTCCGGCCACGCGCACGATGTCGGCGAGCGGCAGGTCCTGGTGCTGTTCCGCCCCGGTGATGGCGCGCCTCACCCGGTCGGTGACCTCCTCGAAGGACGGGTCGCCGGCCAGGTCCAGACGCAGCGGCAGGCTCCGCGAGGAGGGATCCAGCCGTGTGCGGGCGGCCAGGAGGGGAAGCGGGGTGCCGGTCAGCCCGATGAGCGCCTCGTCCGTCTCCGTCAGCCGGGCGAGCAGGGCGGCGAGGGCCGCCAGCACGCTCTCCCCGGCCCCGGAACGGTTCACCGCGCGGGCGAGGTCGTCGGGAATCCGGGACCCGAGGGTGGCGGTGGCACGGGTGCCGTGGGCGGGCCGGGCCCGGTCCGGTGGCGGTGCGCCATCGGCCGTTCCCTTCAGCGTCGTTCCCCAGTAGGTGAGTTGGTCCTCCCGCCGGGGGCCCGTCCACGGCTCGGCGGGCTCGCCGGACAGCGGGGGAAGCTCGGCCCGCCGTCCGTTCAGGCGGGCGCCGTACAGGGCGAGCAGGTCCCGGAACAGCACCTCCGGACGGCCACCGTCGTAGGCCTGCGGGTGGGTGGTCACCAGCAGGACGTGGTGCGCGGGGCCCGTCGTCGCGAGGAGCGCGTGGAGCCGGCGACCCGATGCCGGATCGAGCGCGAGTGCGGCCTCGGCCCGCGCGATCCTCCTGGCGGCGGAGAGGGGCTCGCTCTCGCCGGAGACGTCCACGGCGGTGAAGGAGCCGTCGCCGAGCAATGAGCCGTGCCCCACGGCTCCGGCCGTCCTGGCACGCAACACCTCGTGCCGCTCCGCCAGTTCCTCCAGTGCCGCGCGCAGTGCGGGGGGCCGTACCTCGCCGCGCAGCTCGACGCAGCTGACAACAGGGGCAGCGGCGACAGGGGCAGCGGCGACAGGGGCAGCGGCGCCAGGGGTGGTGACCGGGCCGACGACGGCGGCCACCGGGGCAGTCGGCGCGTCCGGGCGGCCCACGACCGTTGCGGTCGCCGGGGGAGGACCGCCGGGGAGGTCGCTGAGGCACCTGTCCGCGTCGTCCGCGACGGCGTGCAGCAGCTCCGTCAACGCCTCGCACATGGCAACGACGGTGCCGGCGTCGAAGAGCTGCGTCGCGTACTCCATCATGACGACGATCTCGTCCCGGTCCACCAGCTCGCCGACGACCATCGAGAGGTCGAACTTGGCGGTGCCGGGCGGCAGTCCGGGGAAGTGCGGGATGAGCTCCGGGTCGTGCGCCGGCCCGGTGTCGACCTCGCCGAAGGAGGCGGCCGGCGGCAGCGTCTGGTGCACGTACATCACGTCGAAGAGCGGGTTGCGGCTCGGGTCGCGGTCGACCGCGACCTCGCGCACGACCCTGTCGAACGGGACCTCCTGGTGGTCGAGGGCGTCGAGCAGCACCCGGCGCACCTGGCGCAGCAGCTCGCGGAAGCTCGGGTCGCCCGACAGGTCCGAGCGCAGCGCGATGGTGTTGTTGAAGAAGCCGAGCAGGCCCCACAGTTCGGGCCGGCTGCGGCCGACGGTCGAGGTGCCGACGACGATGTCCCGTTGGCCCGACCAGCGCGCCAGCAGTACCTTGAGCGCGGTGAGCAGCACCATGAACAGCGTGGCCGTCTCCTGGGCACCCACCTCGCGCAGCTGCCGCACCAGTGCGCCGGGGACGGTGAACCCGTGGGTGGCACCCGCGAAGTCCATCCGGCCGGGGCGCGGCCGGTCGGTGGGAAGCTCCAGCGCGGGCGGGGCGCTCAGCCGTTCGCGCCAGTAGTCCAGTTCGCCGTCCAAGCGGGAGCCGGCGACCAGCTCGCGCTGCCAGCGCGCGTAGTCCGTGTACTGCACCGGCAACGGTTCGACGTCGGGGGCACGGTTCTCCAGGCGGGCCGTGTAGAACTCCAGCAGCTCCCGCAGGTGGATCTGCGGAGCCCAGCCGTCGTTCACCGCGTGGTGCATGCACCAGCAGACGATGTGGTCGTCCTCGCCGATCCGCACGACGGTCACCCGGACGAGCGGATCGGCGGCGATGTCGAAGACCCAGCGCATGGCGGAGGTGACGACCGCGGCCGCCGCGGCCTTCGGGTCGTCCTCGCCCGAGACGTCCAGGTAGTCGAAGAAGTCGCCCAGTTCGGGCCGGATCACCAGTCCGGGCCGGCCGTCGGTCTCGACGAGATTGGACCGCAGCACCTCTTGGTGGCGTGCCTGGTCCTCCCAGGCGAGTCTGAACTTCCCGACGTCCAGGGGACCGCGGTACCGGGAGGCGCCGGGGAGGTTGTAGAGCGTGGTCGTCGGGTCGAGCTGGTGGTGGAACCACATGCGTTCCTGCCCGTACGACAGCACCGGCTCCCCGCCCGGGACGATCGGCGGCAGCTTGGCGTCGGGTTCCTCGGGGACGACCGGGACGACCGGGGCGGTCGGCGGCACCGGCGCGGGCGCGTGCCGCGCCCGTTCGTCGACGGCCCGTGCGAGCGAGCTGACGACGGGGTGGTCGTAGATGTCCGCCATCTTGAGCCGGACCCCGTGCTGCTCCCGTATCCGGTCCAGGAGCTGGAGGGCGATGACGGAGTGGCCGCCGAGGGCGAAGTAGTCCGCGTCGGCCGGGACCTCGTCCGCGTGCAGCAGCTCGACGAGGGTTTCCCGCAGCCAGTCGAGTGTGGTCGGGGACTTCCCGGTCCGTTGCCCGCCGGGTGAGCGGACCGGCTCCTCGGCGGCTGGTGCTGGTGCTGGCGCAGGAGCAGTGGGTCGACGGAGCACCTCGCCGCAGGACCGCGCCTCGTCCAGTGGCGCGGCCCAGCAGGGTACGCCGGTGAACGGATGCCCCGGAAGCGGAACCCGGCCCGCCGACGGGTGGGCTCGCAGCAGCGGCCAGTGCGGGCCGGCGCCCGCCTCGTACAGCCGGCCCAGCAGCTCCAGGACGGCCGCGTCGGAGTCGGCGTCGGTGGCGCCGGGGCGCAGACGGAGCACACGGGCGTCCGCGCGGTCGTGGAGGTGGGCCGCCAGCCGGTCGCCGATCTCGCCGCGGGACGCCAGCTCCACGAACACCACGGGGCCGTCGGAGAGTTGCTCGTCCGCCGCCGCGTGGAGCTGTTCCACCCGCAGCGGGTCGCCCGCCACGGCCGGGTCCTGCCCGCTGCGTGCCCGCCGCAGTGCGGCGGTGTCCTCGGCCCTGAGGTCGCCCCGCAGGTACCGGGCGGTGTAGCGGGAGATCCCCGAACTCATCAGCCCGTCCGGTGAGACGCCGGCCTGGACCAGCCGGTGGTACGTCGCGAGCTGTCCGCCGACCATCGCGGCGCGGTCACCCGGTACGGGCAGTTCGTCCGGCAGCTGATCGCGCGGCTCGCCGGGTGTGGCGTCCGCGGAGAGCAGGAAGACCACCCGAGGTGCGGCCACGGGGCCGGCGGCAGCCGTCTCGGGTGCCTCGGGCGTCTCAAGCCGACGCCAGGTGACTTCGGCGGCCAGGCGTGTCGCGAGCTCCGAGGTGTCCCGGGCGACCACGGACACCCGGTGGGCGTAGTGGTTCCTGCCTTCGTTCAGCGTGCGTGCGACGTCGGCCAGTGGGTGGGCGGTGTCGCGCAGTTCGAGCGACAGCCGCTCGCACTGGGCGAGCAGGTCCGCCCGGCTGCGGGCGGACACCGCGACCAGTTGCGGTGTGTCGACGGTGGGGCGTACCGAGGCGGTCGCCGGGGGCTGCTCCACCACGCAGTGCGCGTTGAGGCCGCCGAGGCTGAACGAGCTCACACCCGCCCGGCGCGTCTCGTCCTCCCACCGTCCGAGGGAGGTGACGACTTCGAGGCGTGCGCCTTCGAGGTCGACCTCGTCGGCGGGCTCCTCGAAGTGCAGCGAGGGATACAGCTCGCCGTGGTGCACGCTGAGCACCGCCTTGATCAGCCCGGCGATTCCCGCGGCGTGGTCCAGGTGCCCGATGTTTGTCTTGACCGAGCCCACCTTCACCGTACGGTCGCCGTCGGGGCGGGCGAGGGCCAGGCCCTCGGCCTCGACGGCGTCGCCGAGCCGGGTGCCCGAACCGTGCGTCTCGATGTATCCGGCGTCCGTCGGGTCCAGCGAGGCACGGCGCCACGCCTTGGTGATGACCTCGGCCTGGGAGCGGGCGCTCGGCGTGCTGATGGTCGCGGCGTGCCGGCCGTTGTGGAGCACGGCGCTGCCGCGGATCACGGCGTGGATGAACGAGCCCTCCGCCACCGCCCGTTCCAGCGTGGTGAGGACCACCACCCCGCCGCCCTCGCCGGCGCCCGCACCGTCCGCGGCACGGTCGAAGGCGCGGGAGCGGGCGGTGGGCGAGGCGATGCCGGGGAAGTCGGCCACCGCGGCCACCGGCGGCACGACGTGGCGCAGGCTCACCCCGCCCACGACGGCGTAGTCCGCTTCGCCGTCGCCGAGTTCACGGCACGCCTGGTGGACGGCGACCAGCGAGCCGTTGCAGCCGGTGTCGACGCCGTAGCAGGGGCCGGTGAAACCGAAGAGGTGGGAGATCCTGGCGGGCAGGGCGCAGGGGATGTTCCCGTTCATGCTGAGCGTGCCGTGCTCGCGCACCAGAGGCGCGTAGCCGTTGCTCGGCGAGCTGAAGATCACCGCTGTCCGGCTGTCCCGGAGCCCGGCCGGGGCGTATCCGGCGTTCTCCCACGCCTCCTGGGTGAGCTGGAGCGCCAGCCGGTGCTGCGGGTCGGTCACCTCCGCCTCGCGGCGGGACATCCCGAAGAGCTTGTGGTCGAAGAGGTCGATCCGCTCCAGGTAGCCCTGTTCCGGATAGTCCTGGCGGGGATCGAGTCCGGTGCTCCGGATCCGTTCCGCAGGGATCGGGCGCACCGAGTCCCGCCCCGCCCGCAGGTTCGCCCGGAAGGCGGCGAGGGAATCCGCCTGCGGGAATCGCGTGGCGATGCCGATCACCGCGATGGCCGGTTTGCCGTGTGCCACGCCCGTACCGCTCATGTCGCCTCTCCGTTCGCGCGTGTCAGAGCTCGTATGTGGCCGGTGGGGCGTGTTCCTCGTCCTCCGCGCTCTCGCCCAGGTGCTCGGCGATGCGCTGCGCCTGGGCCGCGATGGTGACGTAGTCGAACAGTTCGCCCACCCGCAGCGCCTCGGGCCACCGCTCGTCCAGCCTGGCGTGCAGGTCGATGACCTTGATCGAACTCCCGCCGACGGCGAAGAAGTTGTCCTCCGGTCCCGCGTCGCAGTGTCCGAGGACCTCCGCCCAGATACGGCCGACGGCGAGCCGGTGCCCGCGCCGGTCCCCGCCGGCGGTGGTGCGGGATGCCGGCCGGTCCGTCGGGATCAGTGCGCGGAGTGCGGCCCGGTCCGCCTTGGTGCTGCGGTCGAGCGGCATGTGGCCGACCGGCACGAACAGGGTCGGCGTGGCCTGCTCCATCAACCGGCTCCGGCAGTGTGCGCGCAGCTCCGCGGCGTCGGGCGGAGCGCTGCCGGGGGTCGGCAGGACGAAGGCGACCACCCGCGGCTCGTCCTGCCCGGCGGGTTCGCAGAGCACCACGGCCTGTTCCACGTCCGCATGGCCTTCCAGCACGCTTTCGATCTCACCCAGTTCGATCCGCGTCCCGCGGATCTTGACCTGGTCGTCCGTTCTGCCGTGGTAGTGCAGCGCACCCCGTTCGTCGACGCTGGCGATGTCCCCGGTGCGGTAGAGGCGCCCGCCGGGCTTCCCGTACGGGTCCGCGACGAATCGCTCGGCCGTCCGGGCCGGCTGGTTCGCGTAGCCGAGTGCCACGAGGGAGCCGCCGACGTAGAGCTCGCCCCACTGCCCGGTCGGTACTTCACGCAGCCGCTCGTCCAGGACCAGGGTCCGCGTTCCCGGCCAGGGCCGCCCGATCGGGATCCGGCCCCGGGCCGGGTCCGGATCGGTCTCCACCGTGCAGGCGATGGTCGTCTCGGTGGGGCCGTACTCGTTGACGAACCGGGTCCGTGGCAGTCGCTCGCGGTGCACGCCCACCAGCTGGGGGGTGCACGCCTCACCCCCCACGACCACCAGCCGCAGGGTGTCGGGCAGGCCGCCGGGATCCTGGAGCACCGCCCGGTAGAAGGAAGGGATGTTGAACAGGTGGGTCACCCGGTGTTCCCTGGCCAGCCGGGTGAACTCGGCCACCTGCACGAGCTGCCGGGGGTCGGGGAGAACCAGCGTGTGACCGCCGGTGAGCGACCAGAACATGCCGCCGAGGATCCCGTCGAACGACAGCCGCAACGCGATCAGGAGGACGGCGCGCTCGGTGCCGTACACCGGCCACCGGCAGCTGATGGACGTCGCGAACTGTCCCCGGCCGACCATCACGCCCTTGGGCACACCGGTGGATCCCGAGGTGTAGGCGACGTAGGCGGGGCTCTGTTCGGGGGCCGGTGGGTACGGGTCGGTGAGCGGTTCCCGGCCCGCCTCGATCAGCCGCGCCAGCGGGAGGTCCGCCGCGTGCACGACCGTCGGTGGCGCGGGCATCGCCGAGAGTACGGAGGCCGGTACGGCGTCGTCGCCCTCGCTCAGCACCACCGCGCAGTCGACGTCCCGGCACAGCGCCTCGAACCTCCCGACCGGCAGGTCCGGTTCCAGGACCGCCCAGGTGGCACCGGTGCGCAGTGCGGCGAGCATGGCGACCACGGACAGGGCGCTCTGCTGCGTCCGGATGCAGACGACCCGTCCCGGTCGCAGCCCGTGCCGCCACAGCAGTCGCGCGAGACCGGCCGAGGCGTGGTCGAGCTCGCGGTAGGTCAGCGAGACCCCGCCGATGATGAGGGCGGGTGCCTCGGGCGCTTCGGCCACCCGGCTCCGGAAGGCATCCCACACCGGCCGCACCTGCGCCGGGGCGCATCCATCGGCGCCACCGGGCTGTCGGGTCGTCGCGGTCGCGTTCCCGTCGCCGTTCATGCCGCACCGGCGATCACGCGGGTGTGGCCGGGGGCCTCGGGCAGCGGACGCCGCGAGTCCACGGTGAGCACGAGGCGGTCCTCGTCGGTGACCGTCGGCTCGTATCCGGCGAAGCGCATCGTGACCAGCAGGTTCCGGTTGGCCTCGGTCGGGATGAAGTGCGCGACGGGGCGCCGGCCGTCCGCCAGGGCCTGCTGGACCAGATGGTGCAGCAGCACGCTCCCCGCACCGCGCGAGGCGACCCGGCAGGACATCAGCATCAGCCGCAGGACCGAGTCCCGCCCGACGAGTTCGGTGACGGCCAGGCCGATGATCCCGTAGTCGCCGAAGCGGTCGCGGAGCGTGGCCAGCAGCACCTGGTGGTCCGGTGCGGAGCTCAGTCGGCGCAGTTCGTCGATCCCGTAGGTCAGCCCCGTGCTGTTGAGCTGATGGGTGCGGACGGTCAGTTCGCTGGCCCGGGACAGGCCCTCCTCGGTGGCCGGGCGCAGCTCCATGACAAGTCCGAGCGAGTCGAGGAACGACCGGCGTCCTTCGGTGAACTTCTCCTCGGCCTCCCGGCGCTGCCACTCGGCCTGGTAGAGCCGGCGTCGCCCGGTGGCCTCCGCCGTGATGTGTTCGGGCCGGAATTCCCGCAACCGCGGCAGCCGTTCGACCTCCGCCGCCGGGTAGCAGCGGACCATGGGGAGTTCGCTCTCCACCTCCGCCCGCTCCACCGGGTCGTTGTCGACGAACGCGATGGTGTCCAGGCCGATGTTGAGGGCCTTCGCGATCCGGCGCACCGCATCGGACTTGGGGCCCCAGCCCACCTGCACCGCGCAGAACCAGTCCGATAACTGACGCTGCGTCAAATGTCGCCGGGTGACGCTCGGTTCACCGCGGCCGGCGGCGGCGTGCAGGATGCCGCGGCGGTCCAGCGAGGCCAGGGTCTCCAGCGCCGCGGGGAAGGGCGCGGGATCATCGCCCTCCAGTACCACTCCGTCCCACAGGGTGTCGTCCAGGTCCCACACGAGGCACTTGACGGTGGGAGCGCCCGCCGCCGTCACGGCGTGCCTCCGGGCAGGCGGGGCCCCGCGGGGCGGTCCAGGCCGCGCGCCGTATCCCCGAAGCGCCGTAACAACTGCTCGGCGATGTGGAGTTCTGACACTTGCGGCGCTCCCTCGATGATCTCCATGACCTTGGCGTCCCGGAAGTGACGGCCCGCCCGGCTGTCCGGTGCGCAGCCGGCCGAGCCGAGCACCTGGACGGCGTCGCGGCTTGCCGTCGCCGCCGCGGAAGCCGCCGCGTACTTGGCCGTGATCGTCTCGGACACCCCGTGCCCCGGGCCCGGGACACGCGCCTCGGCGGCCCTGCGGGCGAGTTCGCGGGCCCCGGCGGCATCCACCGCCGCCCTGGCCAGCAGCGAACGGACCAGTTGGTGGTCGCCGAGGGGGACGCCGCCCTGCCGGCGGACCGCCGCGTGAGTGGCGGCGTCCTCGACGCATGCCTCCGCCATGCCCACGCACCCCCAGGCGACCGTGAAGCGGCCGTGGTCGAGCGCGGTCCCGACGACGTGGGACAGGCCCAGCCCGGGAGGAGCGACCAGCCGGCGCAGGGGCACCCGCACGCCGTCGAAGGACACATGGGCGATGCGGGCTGCCCGCATGCCGAGCTGGCCGTTCACCGGCTCCCGCTCGACACCGGCGCGGTCCGCGTCCACGAGCACGGCGGCAGGCTTTCCCTCGCACGTGCCGAGCACCAGGAACACGTCGGCGACCGCACCGAAGGTGACCCACCGCTTGCGGCCGCTGACGACCAGTTCCCGATGACCCGACCGGACCGACGACTCGATACGGGTCTCCACCGAGCCCAGCGCGCTGCCCGCGGCCTGCTCCGTCGCCGCGAAGCCGGCGGTCAGCTCGCCGCCGGCCAGCCGGGGCAGCCAGTCGTCCCGCTGCTCCGCCGTTCCCCAGCGCTGCAGTGCCGCCGCGACCATGCCCTGGACGGTCAGCAGACCGCGCAGGGCGCTGCACTCGCCGCCTATCCGTGCCGTGATCTCCCCGAGTGCGAGCGGATCGAGGCCCGCACCCCCGTACCGCTCGGGCAGGTCGGCGGCGAGCAGACCCGATCCGGCGAACTCCGCGCGCACCGAATCGGGCAGGTGGCCGTCCTGGTCCCAACGGGACGCGTGGACACGTGCGTCGGCCGCCAGATCGTCCGCCACCCGGGACAGGTGCCGGGCCGGGGAATCCGTCGTCGCGGCGTCGAGGCCGCGGTCAGGAACGCTGGGCATGCGCCTCCCCCCGCTCGGGGGCATCGAGCTTGCGCCGGACGAACTCCGTGATGCGGTCGGCGGTTCTGAAGCTGTCCAGATCCAGATCCTCGGCCTCGACGGTGAGGGCGAAGCGGTTCTCGACGAAGGTCACCAGTTCCAGCGCGAACAGTGAGTCGGTGAGGCCCTGGGCGAAGTAGTCGTCGTCCGGACCGACCTGTCGGCGCAGTGCCGCGCTCAGGAACTCGGTGATCTGCTCGGTGATGTCGTTCATGCCACGTCCTTCCGCGGATCTGTCTCGACCAGCAGCAGGCTCCAGGCCGCCACCGGGCTGACGTTGATCATGACCGCGAGGTCGCCGGGGGCCAGGTCCTCGTGGTCGATTGCCGTGCTGAGATTGAGGAAGACGTCATTGGGCCCGAGATGGCCGTACCTCCGCAGGTTCTGCCGGCACGCCGGCAGCAGTTCGATGTCCAGGGAGTCCTCAAGGAAGGCGAAGCTCCCGGTGGACAGGTTCTGGCTGACGAAGCCGCTGACGTCCCCGCGGCCGATTCCGTTGCGCCGCAGCAGATCGTCCAGCATCGAGGAGAGGCGGTTGCGCGTCTCGATGGCCAGGCGGAAGGAATAGGCGCGGGGATCGGTGCACCGTTCGCGCCACTGGGCGGTGGGGCGGTCCCGGTAGTCGACGTGGAAGAGGTCCCAGTAGCGCCCGTTGGTCAGCTGGGCGATGTCGTGCAGCCGGATCCGCCCGCTGCGCGAGACCAGCAGCGCCTGCCCGCCGTCGCCGTTCACCGTGACGGGGTGGCGGTACCGCAGAGCGGCGGCCGGCTTGCTGCCGTGGACGACCAGGACGTCGTCCAGGGCGGGGTCCGCGGCCAGCAGTCCGCGGGCCGCCAGCAGGGCCGGGGTGATCGAGACGCAGCCGAGCCCGCCCACCGAGAAGGTGATGGCGTTCTCGGCGCCGAGCCGCTGCTGGAGGCGAGTCGCCTCGGAACTGAGGAAGGTCTCCTGGGCCCGCGACTCCACCATCACCAGCGCACCCACCTCCCGGGCGTCGAGCCCCGCCTGTTCCAGGGCCCGGCGCGCGGCGCGTTCCGCGAGGGTGACGGAGTCCAGCCCGTCGTCCGCCCGGACCGTGTCGATGCCCAGACCGTCGCGGGTGGCGCGCTCGGTCTCGTCGAGCGTCCGGATGCCGGTGATCGGCACGGTGCGCTCGGGCAGGTACCAGGCGGCGCTGCGGACGGCGACGGGTGCCGCGCCGTGCCGGAGGGCCTGCGGGGACACGGTGGTTCCCTCTTCGGACATGGTCTTTCCTCCGTGCTCGGGTGGCCGGCGCATCGACATCGAGGTGGATGTGACACGGATGGAAGACGGTGGGGGCCACGTGCTCGGGAACGAGAGTGGAATGGCCTCAGCCTGCCTTCGAGGCCATACGGCCGCCACACCTTTAAGCGGGCGGCAAATACGGCAGGTGGGCCGAGCAATGCGCGGGGTTCCGACCGGAGCAGCTCCAGGAGCGCCCGCACGGGAAAGGTCGGGCGGTCCGGTCATTGTGATGTTTTGTCAGCGGCTTGTCAGTGCGGTTCGCCAGCATGCTGGCGAAGGCATTCCAACAACACATTCCTCCGTTCATTCCTCGGTAGGTTGGCGATCACGTGTCGAAGACTTTGGACCGTTCAGCCGCGGCCGGGGCGACGGACGAGCGCGCCCCGGGGGACATCGGGGCGCCGGCCGTACACGTTCCGCGGTGGACCGCGGGCGAGGCGGATGCGCGGGCCGGGGTGACCGCCGAACTCGTCCTGGCCCCCGGATCGGCCGCCCGGCTGCGCACGATGGCCGCCGACAGCGCGGCCCCGCTGGACGCCGTGCTGCTGGCCGCGCACCTGAGGGTGGTTGCGGCGCTGACCTCCGAGCAGGATCCGGTCACCGGCTACGTGCCCGTCGACGGTGATCCGGGCTCGCCGCGCCCGCTGGGTGTGCGGGGCGTGCTGCGCCGCAGTTGGCGCGAACTCGTCGGGCTGGCCGCGCGGGAGTGCCGGCGCGCGCCGGCGCCGGGTGCGCTCGGCGAGCCGGGCCGCGAAGCCGTGCTGGACCTGTCCGCGACGGAGCCGGACCCGCGGAGCACACCGCCGCTGTGGGTGCGCATCGTCGTGCGCGGGGACCGCGTCGCGGTGTGCGCCCGGTCCCGTTCGGACGTCATGTCCGAGGAGCACCTGACCCGGATCGTCGGTTACCACGGACGGGCCCTGGAGCTGCTGCCCGCCCATCCGGACGCGCCGGCGGGGGAGCGGAGCCTGCTCGCCGAGGACGAGCGGCACACCCAGATCCACGGCCTGGCGGGCGCGGCGGAGCCCTTCGACGGGAGGCTGTTCGTCCAGCGGTTCGAGGAACAGGTCCGGTCGACCCCCGACGCGGTGGCGGTCTCGCACGGCAGCCGGTCCTGGACCTACGGCCGCCTCAACGCGAACGCCAACCGGATCGCTCACGCGCTGCTGGCGGACGGCCTCCGGGACGAGGACGTGGTGGCCGTCGTCATGGAGCGCGGCCTGGAAGCGGCGGCGGCCACGATCGCCGTGCTCAAGGCGGGCGGCTGCTACCTGCCGGTGCAGCCCGGCCTCCCGGCCGCCCGGATCGCGGCGCAGCTCGACGACGCGGGGTGCCGGTTCGTCCTCGGAACCGGCGCGGGCGCCTCGGCCACCGTGCGGGACGGGGACGCGCGCCGTCCGGTGGACGCCGCGGCCCTGTGTGCCGCAACCGGGAGCCCCGGCACGGGGGCCACCGGAAACCTGGGCCGGGAACTCGCGCCCGGCGCACTCGCCTACATCTACTTCACCTCCGGCTCCACCGGCACGCCGAAGGGCGTGATGTGCGAGCACGGCGGCTTGCTGAACCACCTGCTGATGAAGGTGGCGGACCTCGGGCTGGGCCCCGGCGACGTGGTGGCGCAGACCGCGGCACAGTCCCTGGACATCTCGCTGTGGCAGCTGATCGCCCCGCTGCTGACCGGCGGCAGCGCACGCATCGTGGACACCGACGTGCTGCTCGACGTGGACCGCTTCATCGCGGAGCTGGCCGCCTCTCGGGTCTCCGTCGCACAGTTCGTCCCGTCCTACTTCGACGCGCTGATCACGGCCCTCGAACGGCACCCCCGCGGTCTCGGCGTGCTGCGCACCGTCTCGGTGACGGGAGAGGAACTGAAACCGGCGCTGCTGCACCGGTGGTTCGCGTGTCGGCCGGGCATCCGGGTGGTCAACGCGTACGGCGCGACCGAGGTCTCCGACGACACGATGCACGAGTTCCTCGACCGGGCGCCGGAGGACGGGCCGGTCACGCTCGGACGGATGCGGCGCAACGTCCACGGCTACGTGCTGGACGAGCAGGGCGAGCTGGTGCCGCTCGGCTCGACCGGAGAGATCGTCTTCTCGGGTGTCGCGGTCGGCCGTGGCTACGTCAACGATCCCGAGCGGACCCGGGCCGCGTTCGTGCCCGATCCGTTCCGGCCGGGACAGCGGATGTACCGGACCGGCGACTTCGGGCGCTGGCTGCCCGGTGGCCGGCTGCAGTTCCTCGGCCGCCGCGACCAGCAGGTCAGGATCCGCGGATTCCGGGTCGAGACCGGTGAGGTCGAGAACCAGCTGATGGCCTTGGACGAGGTGAAGGGCGCGGTGGTCGTCGCCTCGTCGGCGGGCGACCGGCACCGGGTCCTGGTGGCCTTCCTGGTGGGCACCGTCCGGACGGAGGCCGGCCGCCTCCGGGCCGCCCTGGCCCGCCACTTGCCGGACTACATGATCCCCGCACACTGTCACTGGCTCGACGTCCTGCCGGTCGGCGCGAACGGCAAGGTGGACCGGAAGGCGCTCACCGAGCTCGCCGGAACGCTCGGGCACGCCGACGTGCCCAGTACGGCGCCCACCACGCCCACCGAGCGACGCCTCGCGATGGCCTGGGCGGAGGCGCTCAACCTCCCGCTGGAGGGCATCGGGCGGGCCGACAACTTCTTCGCGCTCGGCGGGACGTCGCTCGCCGCGACCTGGCTGGTCGTGAAGCTGGACCGGCTCGTCTCGCTGGCCCAGATCGTCGCCCATCCCGTGCTGTCCGACCTCGCCGTCGCGGTCGACGCGGGCAGGGCCGCGGCACCCGAGCGGCCGGGGGCCGCTCTGTTGCAGGCCTTGACCGGAGCGCTCCCGGACCGGACCGTGCCGCAGGGCCGCCTGGTCTGCTTCCCGGGCGCGGGCGGGAACGCCGTCAACTTCCTTGCCCTGGCCCGGGAACTCGCCCCCTGCGGCGTCGAGGTGTACGGCGTCGAACTGCCCGGGCACGACTTCGTCCCCGGCGCGCAGGATCCGGCGGAGGTGGCGGATCTGGCGGAGGTGGCGGAGGTGGCGCGCCGGGTCGCGCGGGAGCTGGGACGGCTGACCGACGTACCACTGGTGCTGTGGGGCCAGCGCGAGGGCGCGGCGCCCGCGCTCGCCCTGGCCCGGCTGCTGGAGGACGGCCTTTCGGCGCCTCGTCGGGTCCTCGTCGGAGGTGTCGCCCCGGACTGGCCGGCGAAGGTGTGGGCGGAAACGGAACGGATCCGTGCCCTGAGTGACGGGGAGGTCGCCGCCACCCTCCTGCGCGAGGGCGTGTACGTGGAGTTCGACGAGCTCAAGCCGGAACGGGCCCGGCTGCTCGGGCCCGCCTACCGGCACGACGTGCTGTCGGCCGGGTCCTTCCTGCTGGCCGCCCGGCAGAGCCCGGCAGCCCACCGCGTCAGGACGGGCATCGAACTCGTCGTCACCGAGGATGGTCAGCGGGGCCCGGCCGGGACGGCCGGAGACCGTGGCCACGGGCACTGGGACTGGCGGCACTTCTCCGACGAGGTGACGCAACGCCGGCTGCCGGGCCGCGGGGAGTGCTCTCCGCGGACCCGGGCGGCCGACGCGAGAGACGCGGTGCTGGCCGCGCTGAACCGTTCCACCCCTTCGTCCCCGTGAGGAAAGCATGTCCAACGACCATGTGACGACGGCCGGTTCCAGCGGAGCCGGCGGGTTGACCGGACGGATCGCGGCAGGCCCCGACGCGCTGCTGCGCGCCGAGGTGCTGGAGCCGCAGCTCCGCTTCGAGATCGACGCCCTGCTGCCCTGGTACGTCCAGCTGGAGAAGGTCCTGCTGCTGGAGTACCGCCGGCTCGGCCTGCTGGACGGAGCCCAGGTCGGCGCCATCGCGGACCTGCTCGACCGGGTCACCCCCGAGGCCATCGCCCGGGAGGCCGAGGAGAGCATGAGCGACATGGCCTTCACCCTGGAGCGCCATGTCGTGCGGCGGCTGGCCGCGGTGCCGCCCGCGTGGCACGTCGACCGCAGTCGCAACGACCTGCAGGCCACCGCCCAGCTGATGCAGGGCCGGGCACGGCTGCTGGACTGCGCCGAGGAGCTGATCGCGTTCGGCCGCAGCGCACACCGGCTGGCCGGGCGCGGCACCGAACTGGTCATGCCCGGGTACACCCACATGCAGCCGGCCCAGGTGATCAGCCCCGGCTTCTACTTCGCGGCACTCGGTGAGCAGGTGCTGCACACCCTGGAGCGCCTGGAACCGGTGTACCGGACCGCCGCCGCCGCTCCGCTGGGCGCGGGGGCGATGGCCGGGCAGGAGCTGCCGTGGGACCGGGCCCGGATGGCTGCCCTGCTGGGCTTCTCCGACGTCAGCACGCACGCGCTGCGGGCGGTGGCGCAGCGCGACTGGGCGCTGGAGGCGTGCGCGGAGTTCTCCCTGCTGGGCGTCGCGCTGAGCCGATTCGTCACCGACCTGATGACCTGGGGCAGCGCCGGATACGGCTTCATCGACCTGCCGGACCACTGGTCGGGCATCTCCTCCGCGATGCCGCAGAAGAAGAACTACCCGGTGCTGGAGCGGATCCGGGCCCGTACGGCGCATCTCGGCGCGGCCTACACGGCCATCTCCACGGGACAGCGCTCCACCCCGTACAGCAACTCCGTCGAGATCTCCAAGGAGGCGGGGGCCGGGGTGCCCGCCGCCTTCGACACCCTCGGGTCGGTGCTGCGGCTGTTCGGCGCGGTGCTGGGGAACCTGCGGTTCCGGGAGGACCGGATGCGCGAGGCCTGTGAGAGCGAGTACCTGGGCGGGTTCACGCTCGCCAATCTGCTGACCCTGCGCGCCGGGGTTCCCTGGCGCAGCGCCCAGGTCGTGGCCGGGCGTTACATCGTGCTGGCCGTCGAGCGCGGACTGCCTCCCGCGGAGCCCGACGCCGCACTGCTCGACGAGGTCCTGGCCGCGCAGGGGTGCACCGCCGAGAACGCCGCGGACCTGCTCACCGAGGCGATGGGCGTGGCGGGCGGACTCCTGGCGAAGCGCTCGGACGGCTCGACCCACCCGGAGGCCGTGCGGTCCCTGCTCACCGTTCAGGAGAGCGCGTTCGACGCACTGGAGAAGCGTTGGGCCGACCGGCGGGCGGGCGTCGACGCGGCGGCGGCCGAGGTCGACCGCCTGCTCGCCGGACCGGAGGGAAGGCAGGAGTGGTGAGGGCCCCCGGCACCGTCCTGGGGCAGGGCGCCACGGGGAGCCACCCGGCGCCGACCGCCGCGGTGACGGGCATGAGTACCGCGTCCGGCACGTTCGGCGAACTGCTCCAGGGAGTGCTGCCCGAGGAGAACAGCGACTTCCTGGTCACCCTTCCCATCGCCCGCTGGGCCCGGGTGACCTTCCACGGCATGCCCGGCACCGACGAGCTGGAGGTCCGGCCCGCGCACAAGCGGAAGTCGCTCCGGCTGGCCGGAATGATCATGGAGTCCTCGGCGGCGCCGATGGGCGGGGTGCTGACCATCGAGAGCACGCTGGCCGAGGGCAAGGGGCTGGCCAGCTCGTCCGCGGACCTGGTGGCGACGGCGCGCGCGGTCGCCAACGCGCTGGGCGAGCCGATGCCGCCCCGGCGGATCGAGTCGCTGCTGGCGCAGATCGAACCCACCGACGGCGTGCTGTACCCCGGTGTCGTGGCCTTCTACCACCGCAGGGTGGAACTCCACAGCGCACTGGGCTCCCTGCCGTCGATGACCGTGGTGGGTGTGGACGAGGGCGGCGAGATCGACACGATCGCCTTCAACCGCATCCCGAAGCCGTTCTCCGCCGCGGACCGGGCCCAGTACGCGCTGCTGCTGGAGCGGATGGCCACGGCGGTGGCCGGCGCGGACCTCGCCGAGGTCGGCGCGGTGGCCACGCGCAGCGCCCTGATGAACCAGGTGCTGCGTCCCAAGAAGATGCTCGACGCCATGATCGACATCAGTGGGCAGGTCGGCGGGCTCGGTGTGGTGGTCGGCCATAGCGGGACGTGCCTGGGCGTGCTCCTCGACACGGCCGATCCCTCGTACCCGCAGCGGCTGGTGGACGCCGCGAGCGCCTGCTCCGAGGTCGTCGGCAACGTCACGGTGTACCGGACCTTGAGCTTCGACCGATGAACTCCGGCGCTGCGCAGGCCCGGTGCAGGGATGGGAAGAGAGGGCACATGCTGAGCGAGAACGTGATCGACGCCATCGGCCGGACACCGCTGGTCCGGCTGCGGCTGGGGGCCGACCGGGACGTCCGGGTCTACGCGAAGCTCGAGATGAACAACCTGTTCGCGATGAAGGACAGGGTGGCCAAGCAGATCGTCACCGACGCGCGCAGCACCGGCGTGCTGGCCGAGGGCGCTCCGATCGTGGAGAGCTCCTCGGGCACGATGGCCCTCGGGGTCGCCCTGGTGGGCACCGCCCTCGGCCATCCGGTGCACATCGTCACCGACCCGCGGATCGACCGCGTGACGCTGGCCAAGCTGGAGGCGCTGGGCTGCGTGGTGCACGTGGTGCCCGCGATGGACGAGCACGGCTGGCAGGGCGCCCGGCTGACCCGGCTGCGGGAGATCATGGACCGGAACCCGGGCGCGTTCTGGCCGAAGCAGTACGAGAACCCGCAGAATCCCGCCGCCTACCGGCACTTGGCGCAAGAGCTGCTCGCCGACCTCGGCACGGTGGACGTCGTGGTCGGCGCCGTTGGCAGTGGCGGCTCGCTGTGCGGCACCTCACGCGTGCTGCGCGAGTCCCTGCCGGAGTTGTACGTGGTCGGGGTGGACTGCGTCGGAAGCGTGCTCTTCGGCCAGCCCGACCGGCCCGAGCGGCTGCAGAGCGGGCTGGGCAACAGTCTGCACCCGAAGAACCTCGACCATTCCGTGATCGACGAGGTGCACTGGCTCAACGACCACGAGGCCTTCGGCGCCACCCGGGAGCTGGCCCGCGAGGAGAAGCTGTTCGCGGGCAACACCTCCGGATCGGTGTACCGGGTGCTGTGCGAGACGGCCCGACGGGCCGCGCCGGGCACGACCCTGGTCGGGATCTTCCCGGACCGCGGGGACCGGTACGCCGACACCGTGCACAGCGACGCGCACTGGGCGGAGCAGGACCTCCGGCGCCTGCCCGTCGCCACGGTGCCGCGTCAGGTCGTCGACGGGACGGAGGTGAAGAGCTGGTCGTTCCGCCGCAACCGCGCGGACGCGCCGCGGCCGGCCTTCGTCTTCGTGGAGTCCAACACCACCGGTACCGGCATGCTGGCCCTGCGGATCGCGGCGCAGGCCGGCTACGAGCCGGTGCTCGCGACCGGCGACCCCACCAGGTACGGAGGGCTCGCCGAGACCGGTGCCACGGTCGTGGACTGCGACACCAACGACACCGATGCGCTGGTCCGGGCGGTGACCAAGGCGTTCGAGCCCGGCTGCATCGCCGGCGTGTCGACGACCAGCGAGTTCTACCTGGTGGCGGCGGCTGCGCTGGCCACCGCGGTGGGGCTGCCCGCGGAGCGTCCCGAGGCGATAGCCGGCTGCCGTGACAAGGGGCGGTTGCGCGAGACCCTGCTGCGGGCCGGGATCGGGCAGCCGAGGTTCGAGGTGGTCGAGGACGGGCGGTCCGCGGCCGCGGCCGCGGACCGGATCGGTGTTCCCTGCGTGGTCAAGCCGGTCGACGACTCGGGCTCGACGCGGGTGCGCCGGTGTGATTCCGCGCAGCAGGCCGCCGAGCTGGCTGAGGAGATCACGGGCCGGACCACCAACGGGCGCGGGCAGGCCATGGCGGGCCGGGCGCTGGTCGAGCAGTACATGGACGCGCCCGAGTACAGCGTGGAGATGTTCGGCGTCGGCGGAGTGCACCGGCTGATCGGCATCACCGAGAAGACCGTGACCGGCGCACCCCACTTCGTGGAGTCCCGGCACCTCGTGCCCGCCGACCTGCCCGCCGAGGCGGCGCGGGAGATCGTCGCGACGGTGTCGGCCGCGCTGGCCGCGACCGGCCTCGGCCGCGGTCCGAGCCACACCGAGGTGAAGCGCACCGCGACCGGCACGGCCGTCGTCGAGATCAACCCGAGGCTCGCGGGCGGCCTCATCCCCGAGCTCTACCGCCTCGCCACCGGGGTCGACCTGCTCGCCGCCCAGGTGGCCTACGCCGGTGGCGGCGAACCCGTGCTCCCCGACGGGTTCGCGCGCCACGCGGGCATCCAGTTCATCCTGCCCACCGAGCAGGGGGTCCTGGAGCGCGTGGCCGGCCTGGAGGAGGCCAGGGCGGTTCCGGGGGTGGAGCGCGTGACGGTCACCGCCGCGGCGGGCACCGGGGTCGCCCCTCCGACGGACGCCTACGGGCGGATCGGCCACATCATCGCCGTCGGCGAGAGCCGGGCGGCGGTCGTCGAGGCGCTCGACCGGGCCTCGGCACTCGTCGATGTCGAACTCCGGGGAAAGAGGACGAAAGTATGACGGTCGGTCGACGAAGCGTTCTGCGCTCCGCCGCGGCCCTCGTGCCGGCGATGGGGATCGGCGGTGCGCCCGGCGTGGTGTCCGCTGCGACCACGGCCCCGTCGTGGCAGGTCTTTCCGGTTCAGCCGGGTTCGGGCGCGTGGTTCCGGTTCAGTCGGATCGGCGTTGCCGCGAACGGCACCGCCAAGGCCCTGGGCACCAACCGTCAGGTGACCGCGCTGGGGGCGCTGGCGACCGGCCCGGACGGCGCCCTGTGGATGGCGGGTTCCAGGGAGACCTCGTCGTCCACCAGTGTCTTCTTCGCCGAGCTGCCGGTAGCCGTCTGACCGGGCCTTTCCGATGCCGACAAGGACCCAGCCCCCCGGGGCTGGGTCCTTGTCGTGTGGCAGGAAGCGGCCCAACTTCCCTCCGGCAAGGCGTAGATGGCGCGGAGGGAGAGTTGACGCGCACTCTTATGCATGTAAGCTCACTCTTACACGTAGAAGAAACCATGGACGTGGGTAAGGGGATGGAGACAGTGGAGAAACGCTCGGTCATCGTCCGGGTGGCGAGTTGGAGCGCGGCCCACCCCTGGCGCGCCATCGTCGGCTGGTTCGTCTTCGTCGCGCTGTGCCTCGGCGCCTCGGCCGCGGTCGGCACCAACAGCGCCACCACCGCGGACTACCGGGTCGGCAAGGCCGGGAAGGCGGAGGCGATCGCGACGGAGGGCGGTCTGCAACGCCGGCCCGTGGAGCAGATCGTCATCGACTCCCCGTCCGGCACGCTGGACGTGTCCGCGGCCCGGGCCGCCGCCGCGGACATCACCGCGCGGATGGGCAAGCTCCCCGAGGTCGACAACGTCGAGCAGCCGGTCCTCTCCCGCGACGGCAAGGTCCTCATGGTCCAGGTCGTCATGACGGGCGAGGAACTCGCGGCCCGCAAGAAGGTCGACCCGCTGGTCGAGCAGACCGCCGCCGTGCAGCAGGCCCACCCCGGCGTCCGGGTGCAGGAGACCGGCGGCCCCTCGATGAGCAAGGGCCTCGACAAGCAGCGCGGCGACGACCTCGCCTTCTCCGAGATGCTCACCCTGCCGGTCACCATCATCACCCTGATGATCGCCTTCGGCTCCGTGGTCGCGGCGGGCGTGCCGGTCCTGCTGGCCCTCACCTCCATCGCCGCCGCCATGGGGCTGTCCGCCGTCGCCTCGCACGTGCTGCCGGACGCCGGCGTCGGCAACAACATCATCCTGCTGATCGGCCTGGCCGTCGGCGTCGACTACTCACTCTTCTACCTGAAGCGGGACCGCGAGGAGCGGGCCAAGGCCGGCGGCCGGCTCGGCTCGCAGGCCGTCGCGGAGATCGCCGCGGCCACCGCCGGCCGGGCCATCGTGGTCTCCGGATTCGCGGTGATCGTCTCGACCGCGACACTGTACTTCGCCACGGACGTCATCTTCTCCTCGCTCGCCACCGGCGCCGTGATCGTCGTCACGGTCGCCGTGGCCAGCTCGCTGACGGTGCTGCCCGCCCTGCTGGCCAAGCTCGGCGCCCGTGCCGAGCGGCGTGCGGCCCGACTCGCGGCCCGGGGCAAGGCGGCCCGGGCGCACGGCGGGACGAGCAAGGTGTGGAGCGCGCTGCTGCGGCCCGCCACCCAGCGCCCCGGGGTCACCCTGCTGGTCTCGGTGCTCGTCATGCTGGGGCTGGCCGCGCCCGCCCTCGGTCTGAAGCTGAGCGTGCTGGGGAAGGACACCTTCTCCCGCGACATCCCCGCCGTGCAGACCTACGACCGGCTGACCGCCGCCTTCCCGGAGACTCTCGTCCAGCACCAGGTGGTGGTGCGCGCCGACGCGAACCGCGAGCCGCAGGTACGGACGGCGATGGAGGACCTGCGCCGCCGGGCCCAGGCGGACCCGCTGTTCGACAAGGACGTCGAGTTCAAGCTGAGCACCTCCGCCGACAAGCGGATCACCAGCATGATGCTCTCCGTTCCGGTCAAGCCCAGTTCGCCCCAGGCGCTCGAGTCGCTCGACCACATCCGTGACGACTACCTGCCCGCCACCGTCGGCAAGGTGTCCGGCGCCGAGGCGTACGTCACCGGTGACATCGCCCGCGATGTCGACTACCTGGACCACCAGAGCTCCAAGCTCCCGCTCATCGTCGCCATCCTGCTGCTGGTGACGTTCGGCATGACGGTGCTGGCCTTCCGGTCGGTGGTCATCGGTGTGATCGGCACCCTGCTCAACCTGCTCTCCGCGGCGTCCGCCTTCGGCCTGCTGGTCGTGGTCTTCCAGGGCCACTGGGCGGAGGGCATCCTCGACTTCCACTCCACCGGAGCGATCGGCTCCCGCGTGCCGCTGTTCCTGTTCGTCATCCTCTTCGGGCTGTCGATGGACTACCAGGTCTTCGTGGTCAGCCGGATCAGGGAGGCGGCCCAGCGCGGACTGGACACCCGCTCGGCCGTGCTGGAGGGGATCGGCAGCTCCGCGGGCGTGGTGACCAGTGCGGCGGTGGTCATGGTCACCGTGTTCGCCAGCTTCGCCTTCCTCACCCTGGTGGAGATGAAGCAGATGGGCTTCGTCCTCGCTGCGGCGGTCCTGCTCGACGCCTTCATCGTGCGGATCATGATCCTGCCGTCGGTCCTGACCCTGCTGGGCAAGGTGATCTGGTGGCCGTCCCGGACGATGCGGGCGGTGCGGCAGCAGCAGCAGCTCGGAGCGGTCGGTTCCGAGACGGTCACCGTGCTGTGGACGCGGGAGTCCGGGAGCGTCTGATCCGGGGCCGCCCTCGCCGGCGGCCCCCCTGTACGGCCTTCCAACCCCCGGGAAGGCTCGGTGCCGGACCGCCCAGCTCAGGGCGGTCCGGCATCTTTTTGGCTCAGGGGCCGGTCTGGAATGGCCGGTTCCGCGGGCATATCCGCCAGGTATGGCAAAGCCGGAAGTTTGATATTTCTCAGCGGCGGAGCGGTGGACAAGGATGTGAATCAAACGAACACGGGGGTGTCGAATCGTGCAGATCCACATACTCGGCCCACTTCTGCTCACCCAGGGCACGCGGAGCTGGGGCGTCACGTCGAAGCGGGTGGGCTCGGTGCTCGCCCTGCTGGCCCTGGCCCCGGGCCGGCCCGTTCCGTTCGACCAGCTCGTGGACGAGCTGTGGGGTGACGAACGCATCGCCAACGCCAAGAACGCCCTGCAGGCCAATGTGACCCGGCTGCGCAAGCTCCTGGCGTCCGTGGCCGGGGGGGAGGGCCGGGACCTCGTGCGCACCGTCGGCACCGGCTACCTGCTGGACGTCCGGCCCGAATCGGTCGATGCCCACCGCTTCGTGACCCTCGCGGACGAGGGCACGGCCCTGATCGGCCGGGATCCCGCGGGGGCGGCGCTCGTCCTGGCGGAGGCGCTGGACATGTGGCGGGGCGCGGCCCTGCTGGACGTCGTCGAGGGGTTCCGCTGCCGGACGGCGTCCGTGCGCCTGGAGGAGCGGCGGCTCGCCGCGTACGAGGACTGGGCGACCGCGAAACTGGCGGTCGGTGCGGAACGCGTGCCGGTGCCGGAGCTGCGACAGCTGGCCACCGAACACCCCGGCCGCGAACGGCTCAGCGAACTGCTGATGCTGGCCCTCTACCGTGACGGCCGGCAGACCGAGGCGCTCGACGTGTTCCACCAGACCCGCCGGCGGCTGGCCGAAGACCTCGGCGTGGAGCCGGGACGTTCCCTGCACGCGGTGTACCGGGCGATCCTCCACCAGGACGACATCCTCGGAAGTCCCCACGGGCCCCTGATGCTTGCAGGTTGACGGACCGTCAGATCTGTCGCCGGACGCGACCCGCCGAGACCGAGGTGGTGTTACGGTGGTTGCTCCGTATGCCACTTGGGGCGGGCGGAGCGCGGGGTCACAGGTGTCTGGGGAAGCGGGGGCTTCGTCTGTAATGCGCGTCGAATTACGACATGCCCGGCTCGTGGCTGCCATCGCCAGTGCCGGGAGCATATCGTCGGCCGCGATCCGGCTCAACCTTCCGCAGCCTTCCCTCTCCTCTCAACTTCGCCGTCTGGAGCGAGAGGTCGGAGGAGAGCTGTTCGTGAGGTTGCACAACGGAGTGGTGCCCACCCCGCTCGGCGAGCGGGTGATCCCGATGCTCGTCGACCTGGCCCGGCGCGGTGACGCCGTGATCGCCGAAGTGGCCGCGCAGAGCGTCAGGACGCTGCGCGTCGGCAACGTGGAGTGGACGCCGCCCACCCTCAAGGACGCGATCGCCGAGTGTCTGCCCGCCGCCGAGGTGCAGACCGAGACGGTGGACCCGGCCGACGCGATGAACGCGGTCGTCGACGGGCGGCTCACCCTGGCGCTGGTGCCCAGTGCGCCGGACCGCCAGCTGGCCCACCCTGGGATGACGCCGCTCAGCTCGGCGGTGGTCGTCCGTCAACCGCTGTGGCTGGCACTGTCGTTGGGACACCCCCTGGTTGCGCACGGGCCCGTCGGCCCGGCCCAGGTGCGTTCCCTCCAGTGGGTGCGCTACGCGCGAAGCCACTGGTTCCACGAGTACGAGGACGCGGCCTTCGCGGACCTCGTGGAAGGCCGGCCCGTGCCGATCCACTGGGTCCGTGGGCACCACGAGGCGATGAGCTGGGTCCGCGAGGCCGCGGTGGCCGCGCTGACCGTGCCGACCGGTGCGACCAAGGACGTCAGCCTCGTCCCGGTCGCCGGAGCCCGCGTCTGCGAGCTGATGCTGGTGTGGCGCACGGGATCGCTCAGCTGGACGGTCGTGACGGCCCTGGTGGAGAACGTGCGCCGGTACTTCTGCGAGTACGCGCGCACCATCCCGAGCTTCTGGTCGTGGATGGTCACCCACCCCGAGGACTTCCGCGAGATCCAGCACCTCCTGACGGACCATCCGCAGGATCCGCCGTCCGGAACGGGCTGATCGGCAACCCGAACGCCCGTAGCAGCCATGTCAGTTCGCGGTCAGCGGGCTGTCAGCCGCTTGCTCCAGCATCGTCCGCATGACTACTGCAGCCACCAGCGCCGAACGGCGTGCCCAGATCAAGGACATCATCTGCGACATCCTGGAGATCGAGCCGGCCGACATGACCGGCACCAGCCGGTTCAAGGAGGACCACGAGGCCGACTCGATGGGCGCGATCGAGATCCTCTCCACCCTTGAGCGGACGTACGGGATCGACCTCGACCAGAGCGTGCTTCCCCGGATGGTCGACCTCGACGCCGTGGTCGCCATCGTCGAGCAGGCCGTGGCCGCCAAGTAGCCGGCGCTGCCCGGCCGGGGTCGTCCGGGCGGGCGTGAGGGACTGGAGTACAGGGTGTACGACAACGATCAGCGGCCGCGCCAGGTGGTGATCACCGGACTCGGCCTGGTCACCAGCATCGGCCTCGGGGTCGAGGAGTTCCTGGCCGGCCTGCGGGCCGGTCGCAGCGGGGCCAAGCCCATCACGGCTTTCGACACCACCGGGTTCGCCCACTCCCACGGGTGCGAGGTCACCGACTTCGACCCGGCGGAATGGATCCGCGGCTTCGAACCGGAGGAACTGGGCCGGGCGACCCAGTTCTCGGTGGCGGCGGCCAACATGGCCGTCGCCGACGCGGGAATCGCACTGGAGGAGCTGCGCACGCGGCGGACCATGGTGTCGGTGGGCACCACGGACGCGGAGTCCCGCGACCTGGACCTGCTGGTCGGTGAACAGCTCGACGAGGGCCCGGAGCACCTCACCCCCGGGGTCGTCCGGCGGGCCCATGCGTCGAGGCTTTCCTCCAGCATCGTCCGCGAGCTCGGGCTGACCGACGTCGAGGCCCTGACCATCCCCACCGCCTGCGCGGCCGGCAACTACGCCATCGGCAGCGGCTACGACGCGATCCAGGCCGGCGACGTCGACGTGGCGCTGTGCGGCGGAGCCGACGCCGTCTGCCGCAAGACCTTCGCCGGCTTCTACCGGCTGGGGACCATCGCCCCCGAGATGTGCCAGCCCTTCGACCGGGACCGCAAGGGCATCCTCACCGGCGAGGGTGCGGGCATCCTCATGATGGAGAGCCTGGAGTCCGCCCGCGCCCGCGGCGCCCGGATCTACGCCGAGGTCCTCGGCTACGGGCTCACGTGCGACGCCCACCATCCCGTCGCACCGGACCAGGACGGCCTGGCCCGCTGCATGGCGCGGGCCCACCGCAACGCGGGGATCAGCGCGCAGGACGTCGACTTCATCTCGGCCCATGGCACCGGCACCAAGGCCAACGACGTGACCGAGGCGGGTGCCATCCGCCAGGTCTTCGACACGCCGCCACCCACCGTCTCCATCAAGTCGATGGTCGGGCACAGCATGGGCGCGGCCAGTGCCCTCGGCTCGGCCGCCTGCGCCCTGGCCATCGCCGAGGGCTTCATCCCGCCCACCATCAACCACCGGGAGACCGACCCGGACTGCGGGCTGGACTGCGTGCCCAACGAGGCGCGGCCCGCCGAACTGTCCGTGGTGCAGAACAACGCGCTCGCGTTCGCGGGCAACAACGCCGTGCTCATCCTGGGCCGGCACCGGGAGGCGACCTGATGTCCGCACTGGTCTTCTCCACCTGGTCGACGGTGTCGCCCTACGGGGTCGGCAGCGAGGCCTTCCGCGCCGGTGTCCGGGCCGGTCGCAGCGCGATCGGCGCACTCGACCCGGCGGCCTGGCCGGGACCGTTCACCGAGGGCGCGCTGGTGCCGGGCTTCTCCGTCGCCGAGCACGTCGGCCGCAAGGGCACCCGCACCATGGACCGGGTCACCGCCATCGCGGTGACCGCCGTGGGCCTGCTGCTGGCCGACGGCGGACCGGAACCGGCCTCCCGGACCGAGGAGACCGGGCTGGTGCTGGGCACCGGCTCGGGCAGCGTGCAGAGCATCATGAACTTCACCCGCGACTCGCTCGAGGGCGAGCGCCCCTACCACGTCGACCCGGCCCGCTTCCCGAACACGGTCATGAACCGGGCGGCCGGGCAGAGCGCCATCTGGCACGGCATCAAGGGGCCCAACACCACCATCGCCGGAGGCCGCCTGACCGGGCTGACGGCGCTCAGCTACGCCATGCGGCTGCACCGGGGCGGCCACTGCGCGCGGGTGCTGTGCGGGGCAGCCGAGGAGTACTCCGAACAGCGGGCCTGGCTGGAATGGCACGGCCGGGACGGCGACGACCGGACGTCCCCGCTGGGCGAGGGCGGCGCGGTGTTCCTGTTGGAGACCGCGCAGGACGCCCGCGCCGCCGGACGGCGCGCGCGGGCCCACCTGCTGGCCACCCGGTTCCGCGCCTTCGCCGCCCCGTCCGACGCCCGCGCCGCCCTGGCGCAGTGCGTGCGCGAGGCCCTGGAACGGGCCGGTGCGCGCGCCGAGGACGTGTACCTGGCGGCTCCCGCCGAAACCGGCGGGATCCTGGCAGGCACCGAGGAGGCCGCGATCGGGGACGCGCTCGGCCCGGCCGGGCCCCGGTTGCTCAAGAACCGCGCACTGCTCGGTGACGCCTCGGCGGCGACCGCGAGCCTGAAGCTCGCGGCGGTGCTGTCGGTGCTCGACGACGAGGAGACGCCACCCGGCGCACTCGCCCTCGTGACGGCGGTCGACCGGGACGGCACGGCCGGCTGCGCGCTGCTCGCCGCAGCGACGAACGAGGAGAGCTGAGTGGAGACGAACGCCCGCAGGGTCGCGCTGGTGACCGGGGGCTCCCGGGGCATCGGGCGGCACGTGGTCACCGGGCTGGCCCGGGACGGCTTCGACGTCGCGTTCTGCTACCGGTCCGACGAGGAGGCCGCGCAGTCGGTCACCCGGGAGGCCGAGAAGGAGGGGGCGGGCGTGTTCTCCGCCCGCGTCGACGTGACGGACGCCCGCGCGGTACGGGACTTCGTCAAGGCCACGGAGAACGCGCTCGGCCCGCTGCACGCGGCGGTCTCGTGCGCCGGCATCGTCCGCGACAACCCGCTGGTGATGATGCCCGAGGAGGACTGGGACGCCGTGGTGCGCACCAACCTGGACGGCACCCACCACCTGTGCAAGGCCGCCGCCTTCGCCATGATGAAGCGCCGGGCGGGCAGCATCGTCACGATGTCCTCCGTGGCCGGCGTGTACGGCAACGCGACGCAGACCAACTACTCGGCCTCCAAGGCCGGGATCATCGGCCTCACCAAGGCGCTGGCCAAGGAGTCCGGGCGCTACGGCCTGCGCGTCAACGCCGTGGCGCCGGGCTTCATCGACACCGACATGCTCTCCGGGCTGGCGCCGGAGCACACGCGGAGGATGACCGAGCGGATTCCGCTCGGCCGCATCGGCCACCCCCGGGAGGTGGCCGACCTGGTGTCGTTCCTGGTGTCCGACCGCGCCGCCTACATCACCGGACAGGTCTTCGGCGTCGACGGTGGCCTCGTCGTCTGATCCCGTAAGGAGCAGCATGCCCAAGAACAAGACCCCGCGCTTCTACTTCTCCCTGCGCAGCCCGTACTCCTGGCTCGCCTACCAGGAATTGACGGAGCGTCACAACGACCAGGTGGAGCGGCTGGAGTGGCTGCCGTTCTACGAGCCGGACGGGACGAGCGCGCGGATGCTGGAGGAGCGCGGCGGGCGGTTCCCGTACTCGGAGATGTCACGGGAGAAGAACCGGTACATCCTCCAGGACGTCGGCCGGATCACGAAGGCGCGCGGCATCACGGTGAACTGGCCCGTGGACGTCGAGCCGGTCTGGGAGGTCCCGCACCTGGGCTACCTGGTGGCGGCCCGGGAGGGCCGGGGGCACGACTACATCGCCGCGGTCTACCGGGCCCGGTTCGGTGAGGGGCGCAACGTCTGCGACCCGGCGGTCATCGCGGACATCGGCCGCGAACTGGGGATCGACCCCGAGGTGATCTCCCGCGCCGAGGCCGATCCCGTACTGCGCGAGCAGGGCGTGGACATCCTGATGCAGGTCTGCGCGGACGGCGTCTTCGGGGTGCCGTTCTTCGTGCGGGGGTTCACCCGCTTCTGGGGCCTCGACCGGCTCGACGCCTTCGTGGCACACCTGCGCACCGGCGCGGCCACCGCGGCCTCCCTGGCTCCCGCCACCGCCGGCGCGGTGGGCGTCGGCCGCTCGGCCGACGACGGTCACGCGGGCGGCTGCGGCTGATCCGCCGGCCGCGGTCCCGACGTGGAGCCCCGCTCGGGCGCGGGGCTCCACCGGGTCGCGGTGAACCGTCAGTTCCCGGTCAGTGCGCTGTCAGCGCACTCGACCACCATCGATGACGAAGCTGCCCTGCCGCTGTGGACCGGTCGGCACGAAGCGGCGCTTCGCGCACGGTCCCGAACCCCCAGCGGCGGGCGCCGATCGCGTCGCGCCGCCGGGACGGCCGGACGGACCTGGTGAACCTTTCCGAGGGGATTGCAATGACTCGTGTGCCGACGGCCGGCTTGCCGCTCACCGCTGGCCAGAAGGACATCTGGTTCGACGAAAAGCTCACCGGCGGCGGCGCCACGTACAACACCGCGATCTACTGGGACATCAAGGGCCCGCTGGACCGTGAGCGGTTCACGGCGGCGCTGGCCCGGCTCGCCGAGGAGTCGCAGTGCCTGCGGGCCCGCTTCACCGAGGTCGACGGCGAGCCGCGCCAGGTCGTCGAGGACCTCGCCGAGCTGCCGCTGACCAGCACCGACGTCAGCGGCGCGGCCGACCCCGAGGCCGCCGCCAACGCGGCGATCTCGGCCGACCTGCGCGTGCCCTTCACGGTGGGCGGCGACGCGCCCCTGTTCCGGTTCAGCGTGTTCACGCTCGCCGCGGACCGCACGATCTTCTGCCTGCTCAACCACCACCTGGTGTCCGACGGATTCAGCTACGTCATCTACTGGCAGCGGCTGTCCGCCATCTACGAGGCGATGACCGCGGGCACCTCGCTCGACGAGGGGCGCTTCGCCCCGCTGGACACGTTGATCGAAGCGGAGGCCGCCTACGTCGGCTCCCCCCGGCAGGAGCGCGACCGCGCCCACTGGGAGGGCCGCTTCACCGACGCCCCCGAGCCGGTGACCCTGGCCCGCCGGGACGCCGAGCCGGCCCAGACGTTCCTGCGCGAGGGGACCGTCCTCTCCGACGAGCTCGCCGAGCGGCTGCGGGCCGTCGCCTGGGACGCCCGGGTGACCTGGCAGACCGTGCTGGTCGCCGCACTGGGCGCCTACACCCAGCGGCTGACCGGGACGAACGACGTCATGCTGTCGCTGCCGGTCACCGCCCGGGTCGGCGGCACCCTGCAGAACATCCCCGGCATGGTCGTCAACTACCTGCCGCTGCGGCTGCGGATCGAACCGCGGACCACCTGCGGGGAACTGCTCGCCGCCGCGCACAAGGAGATCACCGGGGCCCTCAAGCACCAGCGCTACCGGGTGAGCAAGGTGCGCCGCGCCATGGGGCTGGCCAGCGACGACCGGCGCCCGTTCGGCCCGTTCCTCAACATGATGCCGCAGATCGAGAAGCTGACCATCGGGCCCTGCGAGGCCGTTCTGCAGAGCCCGTCCACCGGCCTGGTGGACGACCTGGAGTTCACCGTCGCCGACAAGGGCGCGGCCGGCCTCGGCGTCGACCTGAGCGCCAACGAGAGCCGCTACAGCCGCGACGAGGCCCGGGCCCACCTGGAGCGGTTCATCACCTGGCTCGACCGCTTCGTGACCGCCGGCGCCGACGACCGCCTGGGCGCGCTCGACCTGCTGACGCCCGGCGAGCGGACGCGGCTCACCCGCGTGCTCACCGGCCCCGAGCGGCCCGAGCCGTACGTCGGCGTCGTCGAGCGGGTGCGCGCCCGGGCCGCCGAGCGTCCGGACGCCGTAGCCGTGACCGACGACACGGGCGACCTGACGTACGCCCGGCTGGTCGGCCGGGCCGGCGCGCTCTCCCGACGGCTCGCGGGGGCCGGTCCGGTGGCCCTGCTGGTCGAGCCCGGACGGGACTTCGTGGTCGCCGAACTCGGTGTGCTGGGCTCGGGCCGCGCCTTCCTGCCGCTCGACGCACGCCTGCCGCACGCCCGGCTGAGCGCGCTGCTCGCCGACAGCTCGGCGACCTGCCTGGTGGCCGACGAGACCAACCGGGAACTGGCGCGGCAGCTGGGGGCGCAGGCCGGCCCGGAACTCGGCCTGCTGGTCCTGGACGGAGCCGAGGACGGACCGCAGGACCTGCCGCCGGTCGCCGGTGGCCCCGCCGACCTGGCCTACGTCATCTTCACCTCCGGGTCCACGGGCAAGCCCAAGGGCGCGATGGTGCAGCGCGGCGGCATGATCAACCACCTGCTGGCCAAGGTCGAGGAAATCTCCCTGACCCGGGCGGACAGCCTGGTGCACAACGCTCCGGTGACCTTCGACATCACGGTGTGGCAGACGCTGACCACCCTGCTCGTCGGCGGGCGGGTCCGCGTGGTGAGCCGGGAGACCGCCGCGGACCCGGACGCGCTGTTCGGCGTCATCGGCGACGAGGGCCTGACCGTCCTGGAGGTGGTCCCCTCCCTGCTGCGCGCCACCCTCGACGCCTGGGACACCGCCGACAGCGCCCCGCGGCTGCCCGCGCTGCGCTGGATGATCTCCAACGGCGAGGCGCTCGCCCCCGGGCTGTGCGACCGCTGGTTCGCCCGCTACCCGGCCATCCCGCTGGTCAACATGTACGGCCCGACCGAGTGCTCGGACGACGTGACGCACGCCTACGTCCGCCACGGCGACGTCCTGGACGGGGCGTACGTCCCGATCGGCCGGCCGCTGCGCAACACCCTGCTGTACGTGCTGGGCGACGAACTGCGCCCGGTGCCGCAGGGGGTTCCGGGCGACCTCTACATCGGCGGCGCCGGCGTGGGCCGCGGCTACCTCGCCGATCCCGGCCGCACGGCCACCACGTTCGTGGCCGACCCGTTCGCGGGTCGGGGCGCGCGCATGTACCGCACCGGCGACCGGGTGGTGCTGCGGGCCGACGGACAACTGGACTTCATCGAGCGCCGCGACCACCAGGTCAAGATCCGCGGCCACCGGATCGAGCTGGGCGAGATCGAAGCGGCGCTGCGCGGGCTGCCCGGCGTAGCGGACGCGGTGGTGACCGCGAGCGCCGACCGGACCGGCCAGAAGCGGCTGGTCGGCTACTACGTGCCCGAGCGGACCGCGGACCACGGCGCGGGACCGGACACCGCGCGCTCCGCCCCGGACGCCGAGGCGGTCCGGGACGGTCTCGCCCGCGTCCTGCCCGGCTACATGGTGCCCGCGGCCCTCGTCGCCCTGGACCGGCTGCCGCTGACGGCGCACGGCAAGGTGGACCGCAAGGCCCTGCCGGCCCCCGACTTCGCGGCGCCGGCCGCCGCCGGCCCCGCGCCGACCATCGCCGGCACCGCGCCCGAGGGCCCGAACGGCCACGCGGAGCAGATCGTCCGCCAGGTGCTGGCCGAGGTGCTCGGTCTGCCGTCGGTCGGCAGCGACGACAGCTTCTTCGCCCTCGGCGGCGACAGCATCAGCTCGATCCAGGTGGTCAGCCGGGCACGCAAGGCCGGGCTGGTCATCACCGCCCGCGACGTCTTCCTGCACCGCACGCCGGCGGCCATCGCGGCGGCCGCGCGCCCCGTGGACGAGCAGGCCCCGAACGCGGCCCAGGACGGCGTCGGAGAGATCGAGCCCACCCCGATCGTCGACCAGCTCCGCGAGGAACTCTCCGGACATCCCGCCGCCGCACGGGAGTTCAGCCAGTACGTGACGGTCGCGGTACCGGCCCGGACCGGCACCGAAGCGCTCACCACCGCGGTGCAGGCGCTGCTGGACACGCACAGCACCCTGCGGATGCGGCTGTCCGTCCCGGCCCCCGGGCTCTGGTCTCTGGAGACCCTGCCCGTCGGGTCGGTGTCCGCCGCGGACACCCTCACCCGGGTCGACGTCTGCGGTGCCGACGAGGATCCGCTGCCCGCCCAACTGGCCGCCGCCCGCAGGAGGCTGCGCCCCGAGGACGGTCTGATGATGCAGGCCGTGCTCCTCGACGCGGGCCCGGACCGGCCGGGACGCCTGCTGATCGTGATCCACCACCTGGCCGTGGACGGGGTCTCCTGGCGCATCCTGCTGCCCGACCTGGAGGCCGCGTGGAACCAGGTGGCGCAGGGCCGGCCGGTGCGGCTCGACCCGGTCGCCACCTCCTACCGCGGCTGGGCCCGGGCCTTGTCGCAGGAGGCCCGCACCGCCCGACGGGCCGGTGAACTGGCCTGGTGGACCGCGCAGTCGGACACCGACGAGCCGCCGCTCGGCACCCGAGCCCTCGACCCGGCACTGGACACCCACGGGACCGCCGGCGAGGTCACCGTCGAGCTGTCCGCCGAGCAGACCGCCGAGCTCCTCACCAGCGTCCCGGCGGCCTTCCACGCGGAGGTCCACGAGGTCCTGCTGACGGGCCTGGCCCTGGCCCTGGCCGACTGGCGCCGCCGGCGCGGCGTCCCCGCCGGCCGGGCGGTCGTCGAGCTGGAGGGACACGGCCGCGAACCGATCCCCGGCGAGCCGGACCTCTCCCGCACCGTCGGCTGGTTCACCAGCGTGTACCCGGTCGCCCTGGACCTCGGCGACCTCGGCGACCTCGGCCCGGCGTGGGCCGCGGAAGCCGGCGCGGGCCACGGCAGGGCGCTCAAGCGCGTCAAGGAACAGCTGCGCGCGGTGCCGGACCACGGCCTCGGCCACGGCCTGCTGCGGCACGTCAACCCGCAGACCGCCCGCGTGCTCTCCCGGCGACCCGTACCGCAGATCGGCTTCAACTACCTGGGCCGGTTCACCGCCGGCACGGGAGCGGCCTGGCAGATGGAGTCCGGCGCCTCCGGCCGGAGCGCCCACCCGGACACCCCCCTGCGCCACCCCGTCGAGGTCGTCTCGGTCACGGAGGACCGGCCCGGGGGACCGGTGCTCTCGGCGACCTGGACGTACGCCGCCGGGCTGATCGCCGAACCGGACGTCCGGGAGCTCGCGGAGAGCTGGTTCCGCGCCCTGCGCCTGCTGGCCGAACGCGCCCGGCACCCCGGCGCCGGTGGCCGCACTCCCTCGGAGTTCCCGCTGGTCGCCGTCGACCAGGACGAGATCGAGGCCTACGAGCGCGAGGCCGGGGAACTGACCGACATCCTGCCGCTGTCCCCGCTGCAGCGCGGCCTGCTGTTCCAGGCCGAGTTCGACCGGCACGGGATGGACGCCTACACCCTGCAGGTCCTCATGGACATCGAGGGTCCGTTGGACAAGGCCGCGCTGCGCCGGGCGGTGGCGGCTCTGCTGGAGCGCAACGCGGCCCTGCGGGCCTGCTTCCGCGACCGGGACACCGGCGACCCCGTGCAGGTGATCCCCGGATCCGTCGAGGTGCCCTGGCACGAGGTCGACCTGACCGGCGTCGCCGAGGACGGCCGCGCGGCCGAGTCGGTCCGGCTGACCGACGAGGAGTGGCTGCGCCGGTTCGACGTGGCGAAGGCCCCGCTGACCCGGTTCACCGTCTACACGCTAGGGCCGCAGCGCCACCGCGTGGTGTGGACCGCCCATCACATCCTGGTCGACGGCTGGTCCCTGTCGGCGGTCCTCGCCCACGAGCTGGTCACGCTCTGGTCCAACGGGGCGGACACCTCCGCGCTGCCGCCGGTCGCCTCGGTGCGCGGCTACCTGGAGTGGGCCGGGGCGCAGGACAAGGAGGCCGCGCGGGCGGCCTGGCGGCAGGAGCTGGCCGGAGTGGACGAGCCCACCCGGCTCGGCCCCGCCGACCGCGACCGGGTCGATGCGCTGCCCGAGACCTTCATCGCGGAGCTGCCCGAGGACCTGACGCAGGCACTGACCTCATGGGCCCATGCGCACGGCCTGACGATGAACACCGTCGCGCAGGGCGCCTGGGCGGTGGCCCTCGGCCGGCTGACCGGCCGCCGGGACGTCACCTTCGGAGCGGTCGTCTCCGGACGCCCCGCCGAACTGCCGGGAGTGGAGCAGGTGGTGGGCTCCTTCATGCACACCCTGCCGGTGCGGGTGACCCTGAGCCCGCGGAGCACGCTGGAGGAACTGCTGGTCGACCTCCAGTCCCGCCAGCTCGCCCTCCAGCCGCACCAGCACCTGGGCCTGGCCGAGGTGCAGCAACTCGCCGGGGTCGGCGAACTCTTCGACACCGTCGTGAGCTTCCACAACTACCCGAGCGGGGTGCTCGACCGCATCGGCGAGCACGTCCCCGGGCTGGCGATGCTCGACTGGAAGGCCCGGGTGATCGCCGAGTACCCGCTGGCGCTCGGCGTGTTCCCCGGTGACGGCCTGCGGCTGGAGGCCCAGTACCGCTCCGACGTCTTCGACGCCCGGGAGGTCGGGGCCGTCGTGAGCCGCTTCGTGCACGTCCTGGAGGCGCTGGTCGCCGCCCCCGGCGACCGGCTGAGCACCGTGGACGCACTCGGCGACGACGAGCGGGGCCTCCTGCTCGGCGCCTGGGCCGGCCACGCGTCGCCGGCCGGACCCCGCCCGGCGACCGAGGTCTTCGAGGAGCACGCCGCCCGGACGCCGCACGCCGTCGCGGTGGTCGACGGCGACGAGGAACTCAGCTACGCCGAACTCAACGCCCGGGCCAACCGGCTGGCCCGCCTGCTGATCGAACGGGGCGTCGGCCCCGAGGACCTGGTCGCGGTGGCGCTGCCGCGCTCGGCCGCGATGGTGGTGTCCGCGCTGGCGGTCCTCAAGTCGGGCGCGGGCTACCTGCCCGTCGACTCCGCCTACCCCGCGGACCGCATCGCGTACATGCTGGCGGACGCCCGTCCGGTCGCCGTACTGACCACGCGGGAGATCGCCGCCGTCCTGCCCGACACCCAGGTGGCCGTCGTCACGGTCACCGCCGAAGGCGCGCCCGGTGAAGGGCCCGCGGGGTACGACGACCACGATGTCGTGGACGCCGATCGCCGTGCCCCGCTGGACACCCGCCACCTCGCCTACGTCATCTACACCTCCGGTTCCACCGGGCGGCCCAAGGGCGTCGCCGTGGCGCACCAGGGCCTGCTGGCGATGGTCGCGAGCCTGGTCGAGCGCTTCGGCCTGGACGGCGACACCCGGGTGCTGCAGTTCGCCTCGTTCAGCTTCGACGCCTCGGTCTGGGAGGTCATGCTGGCGTTGCTCAACGGCGGCACACTGGTGATCGCCGGCGAGGAGTGCCGCGCGCCCGGCCAACCACTCGTCGACCTCATCCACAGGGCCCGGGTCAACCTGGCGGGCCTGCCGCCGGTGGTGGTGGGCGGATTGCCCGAGGGCAGCACCCTGCCCGCCGATCTGCGCCTCGCGGTCGCCGGTGAGGCCGTGCCCGCCGAGGTCGTCGACCGCTGGGCGTCCAGCGTGCGGCTGTACAACGGGTACGGCCCGACCGAGGCCGTGGTCAGCTCGACGGTAGCCGGGCCGCTGTCCGGGCCGGGCAAGCCGCCCATCGGCAGCCCGACCTCCGCGCACCGGGTCTACGTCCTCAACGCCGACCTGGCGCCGACCGCGGTCGGCGTGACCGGTGAGCTGTACGTCTCCGGCGGTCTCGCCCGCGGCTACCTGGGCCGCCCGGACCTCACCGCCCAGCGGTTCGTCGCCGACCCGTTCGGTGCTCCCGGCGAGCGCATGTACCGCACCGGTGACCTGGTGCGCCGGCTGGACGGCGGCGAACTGGACTACGTCGGCCGGGCCGACGACCAGGTCCAGCTGCGCGGCTTCCGGATCGAGCTCGGCGAGGTCTCCTCCGCGCTGCTCGCCCAGGACGGCGTGGTCCAGGCCGCGGTCGTCGTGCGCGAGGACGAGAGCGGCGACCGGCGGTTGGCGGCGTACGTCGTCCTCGCCGATCAGGACGCCGTCGTCGACGGGCTGCGCGAACGGCTGGCCGACGAACTGCCCGACTACATGGTCCCCTCGGCGGTCATCGCCCTGCCCGAGCTGCCGCTGACCCCCCAGGGCAAGCTCGACCGCAAGGCGCTGCCCGCGCCGAGCGCGCAGCCGAGGACGCGGGGACGCGAGCCCCGAAACCCCATGGAGGCCGTCCTCTGCAGCCTGTTCGCCGATGTGCTCGGCCTGGACCGGGTCACCATCGACGACGACTTCTTCGGCATCGGCGGCCACTCGCTCCTCGCGACCCGGCTGGTCAGCCGGGCGCGAACGGCGCTGGGTGTGGAACTGCCCATCCGGGCGCTGTTCGAGGCGCGCACGGTGGCCGCCCTGGCGGAACAGCTGGACACCGCCGACGTGGCCCGCCCGGCCCTGGCGCCGGCCCCCGCGGACGCCGGCCGTCCGCTGTCCTTCGCCCAGCAGCGGCTGTGGTTCGTCAACCGTCGCGACGGCCGCTCCACCGGCACCTACAACTCGCCGATGACCTTCCGGCTCACCGGGCGGCTGAACGCCGACGCCCTGCGGGCCGCACTGCGCGACGTCGCGGAGCGGCACGAGGTGCTGCGCACGGTGATCCCGGAGGACGACGGCGTGCCGTCGCTGCGGGTGCTGGACGCCGACGAGGGCGCTCCGGAGCTGAAGGTGCGGGCCCTGTCCGAGGAAGAGCTGGACGCCACCCTCGCCGCCGAGTACGACCTCGGCTTCGACCTGACCCGCGAAACGCCCCTGCGCGTACGGCTGTTCATCCTCGGCAAGGACGAGCACGTCCTGCTGCTGGTCTTCCACCACATCGCCTTCGACGGCTGGTCGATGGCACCGCTGCTGGGCGACCTGTCCGCCGCCTACCGGGCGCGGTGCGCCGGCCGGGCCCCCGAGCGGGCGCCGCTCCCGGTGCAGTACTCGGACTACGCGGTCTGGGAGCGCGAACTGCTCGGCTCAGCGGACGACCCCGACAGCCACCTCTCGCGCCAACTGGCCTACTGGAAGCGGACGCTGGCCGCGCTGCCCGACGAACTGGCCCTGCCCGCCGACTTCCCCCGGCCGGCCGTGAGCGGTCACTCCGGCGGCGAGGTCATGTTCGAACTCGACGCCGAGCTCTACGCCACCCTGGTCACCATCGCCCGGCAGGCCGGCGCCACCGAGTTCATGGTGCTGCAGGCCGCGTTCGCCACCCTGCTCACCAGGCTCGGCGCCGGCACCGAGATCCCGATCGGCACCTCGGTGGCCGGCCGCACCGACGACGCGATGGGCGACCTGGTCGGCTTCTTCGTCAACTCCCTGGTGCTGCGCACCGACACCGCGGGCGACCCGGCCTTCACCGAACTGCTGACCCGGGTCCGGGAGACCGACCTGGCCGCCTACTCCCACCAGGACGTGCCCTTCGAGCAGATCGTGGAGGCGCTCAACCCGCCGCGCTCGCTCGCCCGGCACCCGCTGTTCCAGGTCATGCTGACGCTGCAGAACAACGCGGAAGCCCCGCTGGTGCTGCCCGGCCTGACGGTGCGCCCCACCTTCGTCGAATCCGGACGGATCAAGGTCGACCTCGCCCTGCAACTGCTGGAGTGGCCCGAGGACGGCTCCATGCGAGGGCTGCTCGGCTACAGCACCGACCTGTTCACCGAGGCCACCGCCGAGCGCATCGTGGCGGGCTACGTACGGCTGCTGCGCGCGGTGGCCGCCGACCCGGACGTCCGGCTCAGCCGGATCGACGTGCTGGGCGAGGAGGAGCGCGCCCAGGCGCTCACCACCTGGAACGACACCGGCCGGGAGGTGCCCGGCAGCACCCTGCCGGAGCTGTTCGCCGCGCAGGCGGCGCGCACCCCGGACGCCACCGCCGTCGAGGCCGAGTCCGGCTCCCTCACCTACGCGGAGCTCGACGCCCTGTCCAACCGGCTGGCCCGGCACCTGGTCGAGGCCGGCGCCGGCCCGGAGCAGGTCGTCGCGTTCGCCCTGCCCCGGTCGCCGGAGGCGGTCGTCGCGGTGCTCGGCGTCCTGAAGTCGGGCGCGGCCTACCTCCCCGTCGAGGCCGGCGAACCCGTCGAGCGGATCAAGCGGATGTTCGCCGGGGCCAGGCCGCTCAGGGTGGTCACCACCCACGCCCTCGCCCGGCGGATGCTGGCCACCGGGGTGGCCCCGGTGGTGCTGGACGGGCCGGCGGTGAAGGCCGCGTCGGCGGAACCGCTCACCGACACCGACCGCGGGGGCCCGCTGCGCCCCGCGCATCCGGCCTACGTCATCCACACCGCCGCCGCGGGCGGCCGCCCCAAGGGCGTCATCGTCGAGCACCGGGCGGTGGTCAACTACCTGGCCTGGGCCCGGGACACCTACGGCGGCGCCGGCCACGACGCGCTGCTGCCCACCTTGCTGTCCTTCGACGTCTCGGTCACCGGACTGTTCCTGCCGCTGGTCACCGGCGGTACGGTGCGGCTGGCCGACCTCGCCGAGGACGACGCCGTGGCACGCGGCGGGGCCGCGTTCCTCAAGGGTACCCCGAGCCACCTCGCGCTGCTCGGCGCGCTGCCCGACGGCTGCTCGCCGACCGGCGTCCTGGTCCTCGCCGACGAGCCGGTACGGGCCGAGCGGCTGGACGAGTGGCGCGAGGCCCACCCCGGGGTCCGGGTCGTGACCGAGTTCGGCCCGACGGAGACCACCGTCGGCGCCCTCTCCTGCACCGTCGAACCCGGTGCGCGGACCGGCACCGGCGTCCTGCCGCTGGGCTCGCCGATCGGCAACGTCCGGGCGTACGTCCTGGATCCCTGGCTGGGCCCGGTCGGCGCCGGGGTGCCCGGTGAGCTGTACCTCGCCGGGGACGGCCTGGCCCGCGGCTACGCCGGGGACCCGGCGGCGACCGCCGAACGCTTCGTGGCCTGCCCCTACGGCCCGCCCGGATCCCGGATGTTCCGCACCGGCGACCTGGTGAAGCGGGACGCGGACGGCGCCCTGCGGCACGTCGGCCGCTCGGACGACCAGGTCCGGGTGCGGGGCTTCCGGGTCGGCCTGCGCGAGATCGAATCGGTGCTGGCGGCCGGGGCCGCGGTGGCCCGGGCCGCGGTGGTGGCCCGGGAGGACCACCCGGGCGACGTCCGGCTGGTGGCGTACGTCGTGCCCGCCGAAGGGGCCGCGGTGGACACCACCGCGCTCGCCAGGGCCGCGGGTGCGGAGCTGGCCGGGTACATGGTGCCCTCCGCGTTCGTGGTGCTCGACGACCTCCCGCTCACCGCGGACGGCCGGGTGGACCGGGCCGCGCTGCCCGCCCCGGAGGCGGCGCAGGAGACCGCCGGGACCGCCCCGCGGGACGAGACCGAGTCGGTGCTGCACGACATCGTCACCGAGGTGCTGGGGCTGTCGCGGATCGGGGTCGAGCAGAGCGTCTTCGATGCCGGCATGGACAGCATGAGGTCGCTGCTGCTGGTCAGCGCGGCACGCAAGGCCGGGCTGGAGGTCACCGTCGCCGACGTCTTCGTGCACCAGAGCGTGGCGGAACTCGCCGAGGTCTGCCGCGGCGGCCCGGTCGCGGCCGTCACCGGGCCCGAGCGGGCCCGCACCGGCGCGGAGGTGATGACGCAGGCGCTCGCCGCCGCGGCGGGGCCCGACCTGGCCGATCCGTTCAGCGCGATGCTGTGCATCAGGCCGACCGGCAGCCTGCCGCCGGTGTTCTGCGTCCACGGCGGAGTCGGTTTCAGCCTGCCGTACCTGCCCCTCGCCCGGCACATCGGTGCCGAGCACCCGATCTACGGCATCCAGGCCCCCTGCGTGGTGGACTTCGCGCCGCTGCCCGGGTCCGTCGAGGAGATCGCCACCGACTACATCCGGATGATCAAGGAGATCCGGCCCGAAGGCCCGTACCACCTGCTCGGCTGGTCGTTCGGCGGCACCATCGTCTACGAGATGGCCGTCCAGCTGCGGGCCGCCGGCGAGGAGGTCGGCATCCTCTCGGTCCTCGACGCCTACCCGCGCACCGGGGTACCGGACGACCGCGACGAACAGTCGCTCTACGCCTGGCTGCTGGAGGGCGTCGGACACCACCGCTCCGAGTTCGGTGACCGGGACCTGACCGTCCAGGACATCTTCGAGACCCTGCGCCGCGACGACAGCCCGCTGGCGCGGATGGGGGAGCGGCGGATGGCGGCCATGGTCGACCTGATGAGCCACCACCAGACACTGAAGTCCCGGTACGCGCCCGGCCGTTACGACGGCAGGATGCAGCTCTTCGTCTCCGATTCCCCGCTCTCCGACGGCGAGCACGCGGACAAGGCCGCGCTGTGGAAGCCGGTCTTCGACGGCCCGATGAACATCCACCGGATAGCCTGCACCCACGACGAGATGATGAGCGCCGAACCACTGCGGGAGATCGGCCCGGCCATCACCGCCGAACTGGCACGCCGGCAGGCCGACCTCGAAGGCGGGCAGGCATGACGACCGTCGCCACCCGGCCCGCGCCCGCGACGGCGCTCCTCACCGAGGTCACCGCCGTGACCGGCCGCCGCCTGCGTCACCTGCGGCGGGCACCCGCCCGGGTGCTGGGCGTGGCCCTCAGCCCGCTGGTGAGCATGGTGATGCTCGGCTACCTGTTCCGGGACTCCATCGCGCTGCCGACCGGAGGCACCTACGGGGAGTACGTCTTCGCCGGCAGTGCCGTCCAGGTGGCCCTCGCCTGTCTGGGACCCACCGCGATCTCCGTGGCGCTGGACCTGCGCGGCGGCATGACCGACCGGTTCCGCTCACTGCCGATCAGCCGCTCGGCGGTGCTCTTCGGCCACACCCTCGCGGACCTCCTCGTGGGCCTGCTGGGACTGGCCGTCGTCACCGGCGCCGGACTGCTGTTCGGCTGGCGCCCGCACGCCGGCCCGGCGTCCGTGCTCGCCGGCTTCGCACTCATCGCCGTGTTCGTCTACGCGATGCTGTGGCTGGGCGTGCTGTTCGCACTGACCCTGCGCAGCGTGGAGACGATCAGCGTGGTCACGCCCTTCGTGGTGATCGTGCTGCCCTTCCTGTCCAACGCGTTCCTGGCCCCGCAGAACCTCCCGCCCCTGATCCGGCCGGTCGCGCAGTGGAACCCGGTCAGCGCCGTGATCGCCTGCTGCCGCCGGTTGTGGGGCAACCCCGCGAGCACCGGCGGCGCCTTCCCCGCAGAGCACCCCGAGCTGGTGGCCGGGGTGTCCCTGGGACTGCTCCTCGTCCTGTGCTCACTGGTGAGCCTGCGCCGGTACCGCGCCGCGGGCGCCTGACCCCTGGAGAGACCGCACATGACCATCCCACCACTGCGGACCGTGGACGACCTGGCCACGGTGGACCTCACCGATCCGCAGACCTTCCTCGACGTGGACGTCCCGGACATGTGGCGCCGCTTCCGCAAGGAGCAGCCCGTCCACCGGCACCGCGCCACCGAACGCGGCCCCGCGTTCTGGGTGATCTCCGCCTACGACGACGTCGTCACGCTCTACCGCGACAACAAGCGGTTCACCTCCGAACAGGGCAACGTCCTGGCGACCCTGCTCCAGGGGGCGGACTCCGCCTCGCGCAAGATGCTCGCCGTCACCGACGGCGCCCGCCACCGCGACATCCGCAACCTGATGCTCAGGTCCTTCTCGCCCCGGGCGCTGGAGCCCGTGGTGGCCGGCGTGCACCGGCGCACCCGGGCCCTGATCGCCGAAGCCCTGGCCCACGGTGAGCTGGACTTCGTCACCGACGTGGCCGACCACATCCCGATCAACACCATCGGCGACCTCATGGACGTCCCGCAGGAGGACCGCGAGCAGCTCGTCGCCTGGAACACCCGGACGCTCTCCCGGCACAGCGCCGACGACAGCGAGACGGAGGAGTGGCTCGCGCGCAACGAGATCCTGCTGTACTTCTCCGACCTGGCCGCCCGCCGGCGGCGCCACCCCGGCGACGACGTGATCAGCGCCCTTGCCACCGCCACCGTGGACGGCGAACCGCTGACCGAGGGCGAGATCGTCTTCAACTGCTACAGCCTGATCCTGGGCGGCGACGAGTCCAGCCGGATGTCCTCGGTCGGCGGTCTGATCGCGCTGGCCGAACACCCCGAGCAGTGGCGGGCCCTGAAGGCCGGCGAGGTGAGCGTGGACAGCGCCACCGAGGAGGTGCTGCGCTGGACCACCCCCGCCATGCACTTCGGCCGCACCGCCCTGGTGGACGTACCGCTGCGCGAGCGCACCATCAAGGCCGGCGAGGTGGTCAGCCTGTGGAACAGCTCGGCGAACTTCGACGAGACCGCCTTCACCGATCCGGACGTCTTCGACCTGGCCCGCACCCCCAACAAGCACGTCGCCTTCGGCCACGGCCCGCACTTCTGCCTCGGCGCCTTCCTCGGCCGCGTCCACGTGAACGCGATGCTCGACGCGCTGCGCACCCAGGTGGCCGGCATCCGCCTGGAGGGCCCGCCCCGCAGGCTCTTCTCCAACTTCGTCAAGGGCTACAGCGGCCTGCCGGTCGCCCTGACCGCCGAGCGGGCCGCGGAAGGGAGTGCCGCATGACCGGCAGCGCAGGCATCGGCATCGGTGCCATCCACTGTCTGCTGCCCGACACCAAGGTGGCGGTCGAGGACCTCCCCGAGTTCGCGATGCTGGACGCCGCCTCGGCGGAGTTCGCCCGGAGCAGCGGCGTGCGGACCGTCGGCATCTTCGACGGGGCCGAGCAGGCGCCGCTCGCCGCGCGGGCCTGCCGGGAACTCTTCGAGGCGCATCCGGGGGAGCCCGACGCCCTGCTGCTGGTGGCACCGCGGGCACCCGACGTGCTGCTGGGCTCGGACGCCTGCCGGGTGCAGACCGAGGCGAAGCTGCACTCCGCGTTCCCCTTCACCGTCGAGGGGCTGGGCTGCACCGGATCCAGCAGCGCCTGGGCCCTCGCCAGGGACCTGCTGCTCGCGGACCCCGACCGGGAACAGGTCGTCATCGCCCACGCCAGCCGGCCCACCGGAGTCGACCGGATCCGCTTCCCGGTGACGGTCGTCGGCGACGGCGCGTTCGCCATGACCATGGTCCGCGGCGGCCGGCCGGTCCTGCGGGCCCATCGCCAGCAGGCCGACGGCGCCTTCCACGACCTCTTCCGCGTCGAGTACAAGGAAACCCCCTGGTACGAGTGGCGAGAGGTGTGCCAGGACCCGTCGCGCTACCGCTTCCAGCTCGCCACCGTCAGCGCCGGCCGGCTCGGCGAGATGGTGGACCAGGTGCTCGCGGACGCCGGGGTGGGCCGGGACCGGGTGAGGACCACGCTGATGCAGAACGTCACCGCCGCCGCCTACGACTTCTACACCTCCCTGCTGGGCCTGCCCATCCACCCCGTCTGCGGCCGGCACCTCGCCGAGTACGGCCACCTGGGCGCCGCCGACGTGGTGCTGAACCTCAACGCCCTGCTGGAGAGCGGCGAACTGGAGCGGGGTGACCTGGTGGTCGTGCTCAACAACAGCCCGGTGGCCGCCTGGGCGGTGACCTTGTGGGAGGTGTGAACCCCCCGACGCTTCGGATCAGGCCCTCGCTCCCCGACCACGGAGAACACTGATGGATTTCGCACCCACGCCGCAGCAGCAGGAGCTGCGCGACGAGGTGGTCCGGTTCGCCCGCGACCACCTCGGCGCCCGAGCGGCCGAGCACGACCGCAACGCCACCTTCGACGAGGACGGCTGGAAGGCCTGCGCCGACTTCGGCGTCCTGGGCTGGCCGATCAAGAAGGAGTACGGCGGCGGCGGCCTGGACCCGCTGACCGCGATCATGGCCTACGAGGCGCTCGGCGAAGGCTGCGTCGACAACGGGCTCGTCTTCGCGATCAACAACCACCTCTTCGCCTGCGCCGTCTACATCGCCGACCACGGCACCGAGGAGCAGCGCCGCCGCTGGCTGCCCGCGCTCTGCGACGGCTCACTGGTCGGCGCGCACGCGCTGTCGGAACCGGAAGCCGGCTCCGACATGCTCTCCCTCACCACCACCGCCGTACGCGACGGTGACGGCTACGTCCTGAACGGGACGAAGAAGTTCATCAGCAACGGCCCGCGCGCGGACCTGTTCATCGTGTTCGCCCGCACCGGCGGGGACGGGACGGCCCCGCAGCGCGCCCTGTCCGCCTTCGTCGTACCGTCCGACACCCCGGGACTGACCGCCCGCGACATCCCCAAGGCGGGGCTGCGCGGAACCCTCATGGGCGAGATCACCTTCGACGGCTGCGTGGTCGGGGAGGCCCACCGGCTGGGCGCGGAGGGTGCCGGCTACCGGCTGTTCACCGCCACCATGGAGTGGGAACGCGGCTTCATGTTCGCCAGTCAGGTCGGCGTGATGAGCCGACTGACGGACCGCTGCGTCGCCCACGCCGTCGGCCGCCGCCAGTTCGGCCGCCCCATCGGTTCCTTCCAGTCCGTCTCGCACCGGATCGCCGACATGCGGGTCCGCCTGGAGCTGGCCCGGCTGATGCTCTACAAGGTGGGCTGGCTGCGCACCCAGGGCCGTCTCGCGATGCATGAGGCGTCCATGCTGAAGCTCTACGTGAGCGAGGGCCTGAAGACCACCGCGCTCGACGCCATGCAGATCCACGGCGCCCGCGGCTACACCGAGGAGTTCGGCATCGAACGGGAGGTGCGGGACGTGCTCGCGGGCACGATCTACGGCGGCACCTCGGACATCCAGCGGTCCATCATCGCCGGCCTCATGGGCCTGCCGACGGCGGCATAGAAACGGGCGGCCGACATGCACTCCTACCGACTCGACCTCGACGAACCGGTCTCGGGGGCCCACCTCGACGAACTGAACCGGCGGGTCTACTACATCTCCGAGGCCATCACCGGCTTCCGGCTCGTCCCCGGCGACGGCGACGCGGTCGACGCCGTGGAGGTGACCACCGAGCACCCGGTCGACGCGGATGTCCTGGGCAAGAAGCTCAGGCACGTCGTCGACACCGAAGTGCGCCCCCAACTCCGGACCCCGCCCAAGGTGCTGTGGCGCTCCGCCACGGACCGCACCCCGCGGCCGGACACCTTCGCCGGGCTGCTGGCGGACGGCGTGGTGCACGAGATCGGACCCGGACAGGTGGCGCTCGGCGCTCCCGCCCTGGCCGCGCTCGACGCGCTCGACGGACTGCTGCGGGACATCGTCCGCGAGGAGTTCGGGGCCCGCGAGTACCGCTACCCGACCCTGCTGCCGGTCACCGCGCTGCACCGCAGCGGATACCTCTCCTCCTTCCCGCAGCACATGATGTTCGCCGCCCGTCTCGACGGAGACGTCGACACCTACCGGGCGTTCGCCGAGGAGGTCGGGGCACGGGACACCATCGGGGACCGGGTGCTGCACCGCTGCGCGCCGGTGGACCGATGCCTGCCGCCCACGATGTGCTACCACACCTTCGACCAGTTCGCCGGGACCACCCTCCAGGACGAGAACACCGTGGTCACCGCCAGGGGCGGCTCCTTCCGGCACGAGTCCCGCTACCACGCGACGCTGGAGCGGCTGTCCGACTTCACCATCCGCGAGACCGTCTTCCTGGGGACGGCCGAGTTCGTCCGCGAGGCCCGGGACCGGTTCCGCCGGCGTGCCGTCGAACTGGTCCGGGAACTCGACCTGGCCGGCCGGTGCGAAGTGGCGAGCGACCCGTTCTTCGCCGGCGCGGCGACCGCGCTCCAGGTCTCCTCCCAGCGCCTGCTGGAACTCAAGCACGAACTCCACCTGGACGTCGCCGCCGGGGACAGCATCTCCGTCGGCTCGTTCAACTTGCACGAACAGCACTTCGGCGACGCCTTCGGCATCAAGGGGCCGGACGGCGCCACGGTGTACTCCGCCTGCGTCGGCTTCGGCCTGGAGCGGTTCACCTACGCCGTGCTCTGCCAGTACGGGTGGGACGTCACCGACTGGCCCGCACCGCTCGCCGAGCGCTGCCGCACCACACCACAACCGGGCAGGGGAAAGTGATGACCGATACCGACCAGATCCAGCGGGTGGCCGTCCTGGGCGCCGGCACGATGGGCGTCGGCGGTGCCCACGCCTTCGCCGCGGCGGGCCTGTCGGTGGTGCTCGTGGACACCACGGACGCCGCTCTGTCCCGGGCGCGTGACCTGATCGCGCAGAACGCCCGGATGTACGGGATACTCGACCGCGAGCTGGGCAGGAGCACCCCCGAGGAGGTGCTGTCCCGGATCGAGTTCCGGACCGGTCTCGACGGCCTCGCCGACGTCCAGTTCGTCGTGGAGAACGTGACGGAGAACTGGGACATCAAGGAGAAGCTGTACCGCGAGATGGACGCGGTGGCACCGGAGCACTGCGTGTTCGGCGTGAACACCTCGGCCATCCCGATCACCAGGATGGCCTCGGTCACCGGCCGTCCGGACCGGGTGGTCGGCACCCACCTGATGAACCCCGTGCCGCTGAAGAAGCTCGTCGAGGTGATCCGGGGCTTCCACACCTCGCCCGAGACGATCGAGCTCACCCGCGGGCTCTTCCGCACCGTCGGGCAGGACATCGTGGTGGTCGAGGACTCCTCGGGCTTCGTCACGAACCGCGTCGCGATGCTCAGCGTCAACGAGGCGATCCTCCTGCTGCAGGACAACGTGGCGCAGGCCGGCGACATCGACCGGCTCTTCCGGCACTGCCTCGGTCACCAGATGGGTCCGCTGGAGACCGCGGACCTGATCGGCCTGGACACCGTCCTGTACTCGCTGGAGGTCCTCCTGGACAACTTCAACGATTCCAAGTTCGCCCCCGCGCCGCTCCTGCGCAAGCTGGTCGCCGCGGGCTGCCTCGGCCGCAAGAGCGGTCGGGGCTTCTATTCGTACGAGCCGGTCAACACCGGTAGGAAGGCCGAGGCCTGATGACAGACGACATCGCCAAGACCGTGCGCACATTCATCGGCGAGCACGTCCGCGACGCCGAACTGGGCGACGACCACGACATCTTCGCCACCGGGAGTGCCAGCTCGCTGTTCGCCGTGCAGCTCGTGATGTGGGTCGAGCGGACCTTCGCCATCATGGTGGAGCCCGCCGACCTCGACATCGAGAACTTCCGCACGGTGAACCACGTCGTGCGCTTCGTGGAGTCCCGCCGGGCGGCCGCTGCCGCCTGACGAACGGTTCCAGCGTACGTCAGCGCCGTGTCAGCAGGCCTCGACAAGATGTCCGTATCGGGGCCTGCCACGGCCTTCTCCCCATCCCTCCCACACCCTGCAGACTTGGAGAGTTCGACGTGACGAACCCCTTCGACGACCAGGACAGCACGTTCCTCGTGCTCGTCAACGACGAGGGCCAGTACAGCGTGTGGCCCGCCTTCGCCCCGGTGCCCGAGGGGTGGACGGTGTCACTGGGCGAGAGCACCCGGGAGGCCGCCCTGGCCCACGTGGAGGAGCACTGGACCGACATGCGGCCCAGGAGCCTGCGTGAGTCGGCCGCGGGCCTCGGCACCTGACTCGCCGCGGACACGGCCGTCACTCGTGGAGACCGCGATCAGGGCCGAAGGCCTGCGCAAGCGCTTCAAGGGGCACCAGGCCCTCGACGGCGTGGACCTCAGCGTCGCGCAGGGCACCGTCCTCGGACTGCTCGGCCCGAACGGAGCAGGCAAGACCACCACCGTACGCATGCTCAGCACCCTGCTGGAACCGGACGGCGGCCATGCCGAAGTGGCCGGATTCGATGTCGTCCGCCGGCCCGAGGAGGTCCGCCGCAGGATCGGCCTGGCCGGCCAGTACGCGGCCGTGGACGGGCTGCTCACCGGCCGCGAGAACCTCACGCTCATCGGTGTGCTGCTGCACCTCGGCCGGCACGGCGCGCGCCGCCGGGCCGGAGAACTGCTGGACCAGTTCAACCTCGTCGGGGCCGCCGACCGGCCCGTCCAGACCTACTCCGGCGGCATGCGGCGCCGGCTCGACCTCGCGGCCTGCCTCGTCGCGTCGCCCTCGGTGCTCTTCCTCGACGAACCGACCACCGGACTCGACCCGGTGAGCCGGACGGCGCTGTGGAACGCCGTGCGCGATCTGGTGGCGGACGGCGTGACCGTCCTGCTGACCACCCAGTACCTGGAGGAGGCGGATTTCCTCGCCGACCGCATCGCCGTCGTCGACGCCGGCAGGGTCGTGGCCGAGGGCACCCCGGACGAACTGAAGCGCTCCGTCGGACCGGACCGGCTGGAAATCCGGGTGGCGGGCCCGGGCGCGGTCGCCGAGGCCCTGGAGGCCCTGCGGACCAACGCGCCCGACGACCTGGCCGTGAACGGGGAGGAGGGCACCATCGTCCTGCCGCTGGGCGCCGGCATGGGCAGCATCGCCGCGGCCGCCACGGCACTGGAGAAGGCGGGGGTGAGCGTCGTCGACTTCGCCGTGCGCCGGCCCACCCTCGACGACGCCTTCGCCCGGATCACCGGACAGCAGAGCTGATCCGGCCGCGTCCGGCGGTACGAGGACCTTCCCCCCCGTCGTCCGACTGGTGGGGGACGGACGCATGACGGAAAGTCGTGCATGACACGGGGGTGATTCATGCAGAGAATTCATTTCACGACGGCTGACCTAGCGCGCACACGGCTCCAGTCCACCGCCGGACCGGAGGTGGAGGTCGGACTCGCCCAGGAGCTGTTCACACGTGGAGCCGGCTCCGCGTACGCGAGGTGGAAGCGTCAGGTCCACGCGAGGCTGCGCGCGAGATCCGGCTCGCAGCCGACGGCCGCGATCGGCGCGGCCGACTTCTGGCGGGCCGCGGTGGCCCCGTACTGGAGCCGGGTGCTGGCCCACTGCGAGGCCGAGTACGACGCCCGCGGCCGGATGGTGATGGCGGGCGGTGTCGAGCAGCTGCTCGGCGGGCTGGGAAGACGAGCCGTCTGGAACGGTCAGGTGCTGGAACTGCACGACGGCCCCGACGGAGACGTCCGGCTCGACGGACAGGGCCTGGTACTCAGCCCGTCCGTGTTCCTCGCCCACCGCCCCGCCAGGCTCTTCCGCGCGGACGAGCAGGACAGACCGGCCGTGCTGGTCTTCTCCGCACCGCTGACCGTGGAGCAGTCGGCCGTCCTGTGGGACGACACCTCGCTTCCGGTGCCGGCGCTGGGCGCCCTCGTCGGCCAGACCAGGGCGGCGGCCCTGCGCGAGCTGCGGGCGTCGCGCACCACCAGCCAGCTCGCCGACCGGCTCGGCGTCTCGGTTCCCTGCGCCAGTCAGCACGCCGCCGTGCTGCGCGGGTCCGGGCTGATCACCACCAGGCGGGTGCGCAACACCGTGTTGCACTCGGTGACCCCTCTCGGGGTGGCGCTCCTGGACGGCAGGACGGCTTCCCCGAGATCTTCCCCGGGCCCGGTCCTCGACTCGAAGCCGGTGCGGTAGTCGGCCTGGGCCTCAGGTCACCGCGCCACTCACGAGCGTGGTTTCCGCGAGGCCGCTGAAGATCCCGATGCGATCCGGGCTGTCGCCGTCAGGCGGCAGCCCGGATCCGTCGTGCGGTGCCGTCGCGGGTGGACGCCCCGGTGGACGTCAGCGGGCGGGGCCGGCTCTCCGACGACACGCGAACGGCTCCGGCTCCACCGCACGAGCGGCGGAGCCGGAGCCCGGCATCCTCGTCCCACAGGATTCGGCCGCGGTCAGGCCCCGACCGGCCACACCCGGTACTCCCGCTTGCCGTAGACCAGCGGCTGGAGGTCGGGGAACGGGGTGACCCGCAGGACGGCGCCGAAGACCACGAGGTGGTCCCCGCTGCGGTGTTCGGCACTGACCCGGCAGTCCGCGATGGCGTGCGCGTCCCGGAAGAGATGGGGGCCGCCCGCGTACGGGTCGGTCGGGTCGTGCTCCCAGCACACGCGGTCGAAGCGGTCGGGGGCACCCGAGGCGAAGAGTTCGGCGACGGGCCGGGCGCCACCGTGGAGGAGGTTCACCGTGAACCGGCCGGTGTCCAGGACCGAGCGCAGGGTCGGGCTGCCGATCCGCAGGCAGACCAGGAGCGTGGGCGGATCCAGTGAGACGCTGCACACGGAGGAGATGGTCATCCCGTGGGGCGTGCCGTTGTGGTCGGCGGTGGTGAGGACGGCCACCCCGGTGGGGAAGCCGCTCATCATGGCGCGCTGGCCCTCGGCGACGGACGCCGGGGGCGGGGCCGTCGACCGCGTGGATCTGTTCATTCGGGTGAGTTCGGTCACGGGGGTGCTGCTCCCTGGGACGACGGACGCGGCCCCGCTGCGGTCGCAGCGGGGCCGGCGGGCTCAGCGGCGCATGTGCGTGAAGTACTCGTACTGCGTCGGGAGCCGGTCGATCAGAGCGGCGGCCTGGTCGTGCACCGACTGGAACTCCTTCTGGGCCGCGCTGTCGTCGGCGAGCGCGAGCGCCGGGGACGCCTTGAGCTCGATGCCGCCCATCCCGAGCAGGATGCACATGTAGGAGTACGGCGGCAGCCCGTGGTAGTACGGGAAGACCGACTCGCTGTCCGGCAGTTGGTGCTTCCAGTGCTCGATCCGCTCGGCCAGCCCGTCGGGCAGCTTCCGGGTCTTGGCGTCCTTCCAGTACTGGGTGTCGTCCCGCGCCGCGGCGGCGTAGTGCAGGGCCAGGAACTCGCGGACGCCGTCCTGCACATGGGCGATGGCGCTGTTGTAGCTGTTGCGGTGCACCGGGTTCCAGTCCGGCCCGGGGAAGTTCTTGACCAGCTGCTCGGCCGCGTGGTGGATGAAGAAGATGCCGGTCGACTCCAGGGGCTCGACGAAGCCGCTGGTCAGGCCGATGCCCACGCAGTTGTTGACCCAGGAGCGGTTGCTGCGGCCGATGCGCATCTTGATGTGGTTGGCCTCGACGTCGGCCGCGCTCGGGCCCACGAACGCGCGCAGGGTGCGCTCGGCCTCCTCGGCGGACAGGTAGTCACTGGCGTACACGTACCCGGTGCCGATGCGGCCGTAGAGCGGGATGGTCCAGATCCAACCGGCGTCCTGCGCGGTGGCGGTGGTGCACGGACGGATGCCCCGCGCCTGCATGTCCTGCGGCACCTGGAGGGCGACCGCGCTGTCGTTGGGCAGGGTGTCCTGGTAGGAGATGAAGGGCTCCTGCAGCGCCTTGTTGAGCAGGACGCCGCGGAAGCCCGTGCAGTCGATGAACAGATCGCCCGTCAGCTCGCCGTGCTGGGCGGTCACCACACTGCTGATCCAGCCGCGTTCGTCGAGCTTGACGTCCTTGACGTCGTCGATGATGTGCTTCGCGCCGCGCTCCACCGTGTAGGCGGTGAGGAACTTCGCCAGCAGCGCGGCCTCGAAGTGGTAGGCGTACGGGAACTGGGTCTTGCCCTGGTGCTCCGACATCGTCAGGCCCTGGGGCTCTTCGGCGTGCTCGTCGAACGGCTGCGAAAGCATGGCGCCGCTGAGGTGACGGGGGCTGCGCTCGGCGTCGCAGATGTTGGCCATCACGAAGCAGTCCGAGTCGAACCGGTCGGTGCGGCCGTTCTTGAGCCACCAGTCCGTCAGCGGGAAGCCGTCGACGGACCGCATTTGCTCGAACGGGTGGTAGAAGTGGTGACCGGGCTTGCGCCAGTTCTCGAAGCGGACCGCGAGCTTGTACGTGGCATTGCACGCCGGCATCCAGTCCGATTCCTTGAGTCCGAGGAACTCGAAGAAGTGCCGGATGTCGCTGAAGGTGGCTTCACCGACGCCGATCGTGCTGACCTTTCCGGATTCGACGAGGGTGATGTCGATCCGGTCGCCGAAAGCTGCCTTGAGGTACGACGCGGTCATCCAACCGGCTGTACCGCCCCCCACGATCACGACTCTCTTAAGCATCGAAAAACTCCGATTCTGCGATGAGATGGTTTCCGATGGGCTGCAACGCCGTAAGAGCGAGCCTAGGTTGGCATGGCTTCGTCCACCACCTTGTTAAGTGGTGGACGAAATACTCAGGCGAACGGGGGCGACGTGGGGGCGGTTCGGCTCAGTCCCGGCTGCCGATGGCCGCGGAGGGTTTGGTGCGAAGTGCCATTCGGGCGGTCAGCAGCGTCGTACCGAGCGTCAGGACGAGCGCGGCCGCGAGGACAGCGAGCAGGATCGCCGGCGGACCGGCGGGCAACGCCCGGCCCAGCACGGACTTGCTCAGCGGAACCAGGGTCGCGGCCGCGACGAGCATGCCGAGCGTGAGACCGGCCAGTGCGGTCAGCAGCGCCTCCACGGTCATCATCCGCAGCACCTGGCCCCGGGTCGCGCCGATGAGGCGCTGCAGGGAGAACTCCCGGCGCCGCTCGCCGGTCGCCATCACCAGGGAGTTCACCAGGGCGATGACCGCGTACCCGACGACCGTGGCGACCAGGAGGTACGCCACCCAGGTCTGGGTGTCGTTCTGCTCGGCCGAGGCGGTGACCAGGACCGAACGGTCGGCCGCGCGCAGCCCCGGTTGCGGTGCTCCGGGGCCGGTGAGTTCGGCGGCCAGACGCGTCGCGCCGGTGCCGGGATCCGCCGCGACCAGGATCTGCGGCACCAGGCCGTTGGTCGTGTGTTCGGCCACGACGGAAGCGGGCATCAGCGCCGCTCCGTACCCGCGCTGGTCCCCGACCGTCGCGACCAGGCGGGGCTGCACCTTGGTGCCGTCGCCCATCCGCATCGGGATCTGCTCACCGATCCGGTGCCCCGAGGCGGCGGACTCGGGCAGCGCCACGGTGTCCTCGCCCAGGTCGGCGAGACTGCCGCTCAGCACCTGGATCGCCGTGGTGCGTTCGATGCCCTTCGGGCTCACCCCGGTGATGTGCAGCGGCGTCCCCTTCGGCTTCTGGCCCTTGCCGGTGTAGGCGTCCATCTCGGCCTTGGACGGTTCCAGGAAGCCTGAGCTCGGCACGTAGGCGGAGGCGGCCGCCACGCCGGGCTTCCCGGCGATGCCGTCCGCCAGGGCGGCGGGCATTCCGCCGGTTGCCGAGGTGAGCACCAGATCGGCCCGCAGGTTGTCCTCGAACGCCTGCTGGGCACCCCGGTTCTGGGTGGTCTGCAGGTAGATCAGGGCGATGGCCATGCCGGTGGCGAGCATGACCGGCATGACCGCTCCGGCCAGCCGGGTCGCCCGGGCCTTGGCGTTGAGCAGGGCCATCTGTCCGGAGAAGCCGGTGAACGCTCGCACGGGCCAGTGCAGAACGGCCGTCATCAGCCTGGTCAGGGTGGGGCCCAGCAGGCCGAAGCCGGCCGCCCACAGCATCGCGGCCGGCGTGGCCGTGCCGCCCGCCTTCGCGCCGTCGATGCTCATCGTGACGAACGAGAGGGTGGCGGCGCCCGCAAGACAGAGGACGGCGAAGAGCACCCGGATCCAGTTGAGCCCGCGACGCTGGAGGGTCGCCTCGGCCAGTGCCTCGGTCGGCCGGGTGCGGGCGGCGGCGCGGGCCGCGATCCAGGCGGCCCCGAGCGCGGTCAGTACGGCCGCCCCGGCGCCCGCGAACAGCGGGATCAGGCCGGACCGGTGGATCAGCTCGCCGGGCACCACACCGGCGTCGATGAACCGGCCCAGCAGCCAGTTCCCCAGACGCGGCCCGGGCACGCAGGCCAGGGTGGTGGCGAAGACGGCGACGATGAACGTCTCGGCCAGCACCATCCGCCGGACCTGGCCGGGCGTCGAGCCGATCGCGCGCAGCAGTGCCATCTGCCGCTGCCGTTGCTGCAGCGACAGACCGAGCGTGCTGGCCACCACGAACACCGTGACCATGGCGGCCAGACCGCCGAACACGGCGGACATGGAGACCAGGTTCTTGCTGTCGGTCACGACGCGGGGGAACTCGGCACGGCCCCGTTCGTCGCCGGTGAGCAACGAGACCTGGGCGCCGGCGAAGGCGCTGTCGAGCGCGGCCCGCACCCGGCCGGTGTCGGTGCCGGGAGCCACGAGGACGCCGATGGAGTCGATCTTGCCCCGCTGAGGAGCGTACCGAGCCGCGTCGGCGTCCGACAGGAACAGCGTCTCGGCCGGGCCGGGGCCGTTCACCAGTCCGGTCACCCGGTACGCGGCCGTGGTGCCGTGCAGGCCGAGCGTGACCTGGTCACCGGGCTTCGCGCCGGCCCGCTCGGCGAGCCGTGCGTCGAGCGCGACCTGGTTGGTGCCGCTCGGTGCGCTGCCCTGGACCAGGCTGTACGGTCCGAGCCGGGTGGAGTCCCAGCCGTGGCCGGTGGCGGTGACCCCGCCCTTGCCGCCGGCCGGGACGACGACGGCCGGAACGGAGACGTCCGGCACGGCCGCCTGGACGCCCGGTACGGCCGCGGCCTCGGACACGGCGGATTCGTCGAGCCGGACCCGCTCCCGGAAGACCTTGTTGGCCCCGGGGTAACCCTGGTCCCCGGTGACGACGATCGTCGCGCCCCGGAGCCGTTGCGGCTCGGCCAGCCCGCGAACCCCGGTCTCCAGCAGCCCGCCGCAGGCGATCACGATGGCGGCGCCGAAGAACAGCGCGATGAACGAGGCGATGAAGCCGCCCTTGTGGAACTTCAGGGAGCGCAGTGCGAGACCGATCACTGGGCTGCTCCGTACTGCCCGTCGTGCACCGACTCCTGGGCCCAGGCACCGAGATGGGTCATGCGCTCGGCGACCTGGTCGGCGGTCGGGCGTTCCAGGGCGTCGACGATCCTGCCGTCGGCGAGGAAGAGGGTGCGGTCCGCGTGGGCGGCGGCCACGGGATCGTGAGTGACCATCACGATGGTCTGCCCGGCCCATTGGACGGCCTCGCGCAGCAGACCGAGGACCTCGCGGGCGGTCCGGGTGTCCAGGGCTCCGGTCGGCTCGTCGCCGAACACCACGGCGGGCCGGGTGGCGAGAGCGCGGGCGATGGCCACGCGTTGCTGCTGGCCGCCGGAGAGCTCGCCGGGGCGGTGCTTCTGCCGTGAGGTGAGGCCGACGCGCTCGATGACCTCGTCGACCTCGCCGGCGTTGGGGCGGCGTCCGGCCAGGCGTAATGGCAGGGTGATGTTGTCCCGCACGCTCATCGAGGGCATCAGGTTGAAGGCCTGGAAGACGAAACCGACGCGTTCCCGGCGCAGTTTGGCCAGCTCCTTCTCCTTGAGCCGGGACAGCTCCACGCCGTCGAGCTGCACGGAACCGGACGTCGGCCGGTCCAGCCCCGCGGCACAGTGCAGGAAGGTGCTCTTGCCCGATCCGGACGGGCCCATCACCGCGGTGAAGGTGCCCCTGCGCAGGCTGATGGTGACGCCGTCGAGAGCGGCCACCTTGTTCTTGCCGCCACCGTAGACCTTGTGCACGGAGTCCAGGTGGATGACCGCATCAGTCGGCCCGGACGGTGTTCGGTGCATGGGTTTCCCCGATTTCTGTCGGTTCTGTGGATGTCCCGGCGCGGCGCTCGCCCGCCAGGTGGGAGAGCGGGCCCGGGCGGTGGAGAACGGCCTTGACCTCTGCGAGCGGGTCAGGCGGCGGGCGGAGCACCGCCTGGGCCACGGTCAGGTGCAGTCGGGCGGCGGCCAGGAGGAGCCGGGCGACGAACGGGAGCAGGAGGAGGGCGACGAGCGCGAGGGCCAGTGCCCCGGGCAGCGAGTGGATGCATGCGAGCCTGCCGCCCGGGCCGATGACACTTCCGGAGATGTCCATGGCCGGGTACCAGAGGGGGAGCGTGAGGCCGCCGAGGCAGACCAGCCAGGCGGCCAGTGCGAAGAGGTCCAGGGCCAGCAGGGGAGGGAACAGCAGGATGAGGTAGGCGCAGTCGCGGGCGATCGCGGGATCGGCGCAGCGGGTCCTGATGTGGGCGGGCAGGCCGGGCTCGGTGACCTCGTCGTACCGGTACGGGATCGGTTGCCCGAGGAGGAACGCGGCGCGGCCCCGCTCGACCTGGGCGCAGCCCCTGATGATCCACGCCGAACCGATGATCAGCGGTACGGTCACCGTGAGTTGGCTCAGTACCACGCCGCCCAGGAAGGCGGCCGTCGCGACGGCGAACAGGGCGCCCCCGACCAGGGGATAGCCGGCGAGGTAGCCGGCGGCGAGCCAGGGGGCGCTGGATAACGGAAGTCTGACCAGGGAGCCCTGCGGGCGCAGGCGTCCGAGGGAGGGCTTGCTCACTCGATCCTCCGCAGCATGTCGTCGATCGAGCTCACCTTGCCCTTCAGCTCTGCCAGTTCGGCCAGGAGGGCTTCCTGTCGGTCGACGGCCTCTTCGGCGAGCTTGCGGTACGAGGCCATGGCCACGGCGTCGGCGCGGTGGCGCTGCAGTCTGAAGTTCGAGACCACCGCCGCCGTGATACCTCCGACGATGATCAGGACGATGGCGATGGCGATAACGGCGCCGGTCATTTTTGAGGCCCCCTCATGACGTTCTAACCTTCCTCGTCCGCAGGCCCGTCGGCCGCACCTGCCCGCTGCTCGTCGGTGTGCAGGGCCTCCAGGATCGTCTGCACGTTGAGGTGCAGATCGAACGGCACCAGCTCGAAGTACTTCAGGGCCTTGCCGTCGTTGGAGAGCTCCAGGTGGCCGACTACCAGACCGGCCTTCTCCAGGCGCTCCAGGTGCATGTAGAGCAGGGGGCGCGACATGCCCAGCTGCCGGGCCAGTTCACTGACGTACATGCGGCCGCCGGCCAGTCCTGCGATGGCCCGGAGCCGCTGGGTGTGGCCGACGGCCGAGAGGAGGGCCAGGAGTTCCTCGCTGGTCAACGCCTCCACCTCCCCGCATGCCGGACTGTATGTGTAAGTCAAATCTTACACATGCTAGAAGGTCAGTCAAACAGGGCCGGGCGTGCCCGGCGCCGGCAGCCCGGGGCCGGGCACAGCACAACGGGCCATACTGCCGACGGCGTCGTCGGCAGTATGGCCCGATCGGGGCCCGCCATGTGCGGGGTACTACCGGGACAGCGAGGAGCGCTCGGGCTCGTTCCGCGCGGACACGCCGTGGAGTTCGGGCGAGTGCGGCGAGTGCGCGGGCGCGGGCTCGACGGCCTCCGGCCCGAGCAGCCGCAACAGCGGCCGTGTCGCGATCGTCGTGACCAGCGCGACGATGGTGAGGATGCTGAGCAGCCGCTGGTCGATGATGCCCGCCTGGTAGCCGATCTGCAGGATGACGAGTTCGGTCAGGCCACGGGCGTTGAGCAGCACACCGAGCATGAGGGCCGGCCGCGGGCGCATGCCGGTGAGGACGGCGCTCAGCGCGGACCCGAACACCTTGGTGGCGACAGCCAGGACGATCAGGGCGGCGAGGGCCAGCATGGAGTAGCGGTCGAAGCGCAACGCCCCGAGATCGATGGTGAGCCCGAACCCGAAGAAGAAGAACGGCAACAGCACGGCCTTGGACGTGGCCGACAGCCGGGTCGCCGCCCGGGCCGTGCGGGCGTTGCACGCCGGCCACGCCAGCCCGGCCAGCAGGGCCCCGACCAGCTGGTGCACGCCGACGAGCGTGGTGAGGGTGGCCGTCGCGGCCACCCCGCCCGCCAGCAGCACCAGGACCGTCGCGTCGCTCCCGTCGCCCTCGTCCGACAGGGCCCGGGACCGTGCCCAGGCGGCCAGCCCCTTGCGCAGCGGACCGAGGAAGACGACCGTGAGCACGGCGGCGAACAGGGCGTTCCAGAGCACGTTCGCGGGACTGCTCCCATGGACGACCGCCAGGATCGCGGTGAGCACGAGCCACACCACGCCGTCCCCGAGCGCGGAGGCGATCAGGCTCAACTGCCCCTGACGCGTGTGCGTGAGCCGCAGGTCGGCGAGGATGCGGGCCAGCACGGGAAGCGCGGTGACGCTCAGCGTGCATCCCACGAACAGGACGAAGGCCGTCGGGTCGCCCGCCGTCCCCGCGAACTCGTCGACGAGGGGTACCGCCACCGCGGCGCCGACCGCGAACGGAATGAGCAAGGACGCCTGGGTCACCAGCAGCACCTGCGGCCCGATGCTCCGCAGGCGCATGCCGGTCAGTTCCCGGCCTACCCCGAACATGAAGAACACCAGCCCGACCTGAGCCAGCCCGTCCAGCATCGGCAGCGTGTTCGCCGGGAACAGCCAGTCCTTCACCTCCGGTGCGAACCGTCCCAGCACCGTCGGCCCCATGGCGAGCCCCGCGCAGATCTCGCCGACCACCCGCGGTTGCCCCAGCCGGTCGGCCAGCCACCCGCCGAGGAAGGCGGCGAGCAGGATCGCCGCCACCGCGAGGAAGAAGTGACCGCCCTTGTCGAGGCGCGCCGCTTCCCGCACGGCCGCCACGCCCGGTGACTCCGCACTCGCGGCCGCCACCGCGGCCCACACGATCACCGCCAGCGGCAACACGGCCATCACGACCGTGACGGCGCCCAGCCCACGTCTCACCCGCACGTACGTCCCCCAGTGATCGAGCGTCTTCGGAACGAGGCCGGCCGGAGCGCCGGCGCTCGTCGTCGGTCTGCCGCGCGTGCCTATCGGTCCCCCGGTTCACCCCGCTCGGCGCACGCCTCCCGTACCAGCTCGTACGGCGGCGCGTCCGCCAGGTAGAAGTGCCCGCCGGGCACCATCCGCTGCCGGAACGCCCCCGTGGTCACGTCCGCCCACTGCGCCACCTGCTCCGCTGTCACCCGGGGGTCGCTCGTCCCCGCCACCGCCGTGACGGAACAGCTGAGGAGTGCCCCCGCCCGGTGCTCGTAGTCGCCCAGCATCCGGAAGTCGGCCTGGACGTACGGCAGGATCAACTCACGGAACATCGGGTGATCCAGCAACTCGGTGTCCGTGCCGCCCAGCTCCGTGAGCGTCGCGATGACGCTCTCCTCGTCCATCCCGGCCGCCCGGGCATCCCGCCGCACCAGATGCCCCGCGCGGGCACCCGACACGAACAGGTGCGACAGCCGGGCTCCTCCGGCCTCCAGGGCCCTGGCCGTCTCGTACGCCACCACCGCGCCCATGCTGTGTCCGAACAGGACGGTGGGCCGGTCCAGCAGCGGCCCGACGGCCGCCGTGATCTCACCCGCCATCGCCACCAGGTCGGTGGCCGTCGACTCTCCGAACCGGTCTGCCCGGCCCGGGTAGCAGACCAGGTGCACCTCCAACTCGGGCAGCCCCTTGTGCCAGTCGCGGAAGAAGTGGGACGACCCGCCGGCATGCGGAAAGCAGATCAGTCGCATCGCGGCGAACGGCCGCGGCTCGCGGCATTCCGTCCAGGACATCGTGAGGCCTCCCTGCTCGCCGCCCTGCCGACCACGTCCGGCTTCTCCGGGGATCCGGTCCCATTGCATCAGGCGGTCACTGACAATCGGCTGACAGCGGGCCGCGCTACCGCAGCGCGGTCGCCGAGACGGAATTGCCGGGGACGCACGGGGGCCCGACCGTCCGGAGGTGGCTCCGGCTCTTCGCATACGGCGACCTCGAACTCGGCTTCTGCCGCTGCCGAAGGATCACGAACGTCGTGGGGCTGACGGGCGACTTCCACGACTGCCCGACCCCGACGCACGAGACGACACCCCGACGAGTGCCGTCAGTACTCATCAACCTTTCTCCCCCGGATCACCGCAGCCTGCCTCCCGAAGCAGTGGACGAACGCCGTCCACTCTCGTGAGCAGAGCCACCAGTTGGTGATCACCGGCTGCGACAGCGGCCTGCTCACCCCGTGCGGCGGGAGCTGACCGGCCCCGGCGGATCTGCGGGTTTCGGTCCGCCGGGCCAGGCGGGGCCGCTACGGTGAGGCCGTGTCCGCGCCTGATCCGATACCGGCCCCCGCTCCGCCTTCGGTGCCGCCCCCGCCGAGCCCGGGGCAGCGGCTGCGGAGCCGGTGGGCCAGCCGCCATGCGCTCGGCAGGCTGCCGTACTGGGTGCTGACCCGGGCCAGTTGGGTCCTCGGGCTGTGTGCGGTGCTGTTCGGGCTGAACGCGATCCTGCTGGAGGGGCACGCGGCGCAGGCCTACGAGGTGATGGTGGGCATCACCTCGCCCGCCGATGTCCGACCGCAGTGGTGCGCCTGGCTGCTGTCCGTCGTGGGCTGGGGCGCCATCCCGGCGTTCGTCGGCGCCATGGCCGGCTACCTGGTGACCGCGCAGATCCACACGCACCAGGCCGAACCCCTGGAGGAGGTCGTGCGCAGGCTCCGCGAGCTGTCCGAGCCCTCGACGCCGCCGGGGGCGGGGTCGTGATCACGCTGCACGACCTGCACAAGCAGGGCGGTGCCGCGGAGGCCGCGGTGATGGCCTTCGGCCATGTCCATCCGCGCCGCGGCTCGGGCGCCACGCCGGAGCCGGAGTGGGAGAAGGCCGAGGACCACTGGAGGAAGCTGGTGACGTTCGTGCTCAAGCACGCCGCCCCGGGTGCGAAGAGCACCACGACCCAGGCGCTGCGCTGGGCGGAGCGCGCCGGGCTGGACCTACTGCTGACGTTCCGTGCGACGCCCGGCTCGCGGTGCCCCGTCTGCACTGGCCTGGGCGAAGGCTGAGGCCCTACTGTGGATGGCGACATGGTGGAGAACCTGGAGAACGACGATCTCCGGCGTGCGGCCGAGGTCCTGCGCGGCGTGCTGTACCTCGCCCAGCCCAAGGCCGCGCCCAAGGCCCTCACCAGCACCGCCCGGGCCATTGCGCATCGGGCCGGCGACGGCTCGGCGCTCGACCGGGCCACCCCCGAGGCGGCCGGCCTGGCGGCGCCGGTGAAGCGGTCGAGCCGGTCGGCGCACGTCGACCTCACGGGCGCCGCCCTGCCCGGAGCCGATCTGTTCGGCGCCGATCTCCGCGGTGCCAAGCTGAGCCGCGCCAATCTCAGCCGCGCCAATCTGTTCGCCGCCGATCTGGCCGGAGCCGATCTGATCCGGGCGAACCTGAGCGGCGCCGAACTGAACGCCGATCTGAGCGGTGCGAACCTGAGCGGTGCCGACCTCAGCGGCGCGAACCTGAGCGGAGCCAAGCTGAGCCGAGCCGATCTGACCGCCACCGCCCTGAACGACGCCGATGTGCGCGGCGCCGATCTGAGCGGTGCCGATCTCAGTGGCGCCAACCTGAGCGGTGCGGACCTGAGCGGCGCCGATCTGACCCGCGTGAACCTGAGCGGCGCCAACCTGGTCCGTACGCGCTGGACCAGGGCGACGCAGTGGCCCGGCTACGCGGCCCAGCGGCTGCTGGCACTGTCCGACGAGGTGGAACCCGGCGTGTTCCTGGTCCGAGGAGAGCCGACGGCCGATCGGACCGGATTCTCGGCCTGATCCCGGACTCTGACGACCCGTCAGGTGCCTGGGGGAGTCGTGGTGGCGGCTCCGGCGGATGCGGACGCCGGCCGACTCGGCCGGCGCGGTGGGATCGTGGCGTTGCCCGCCGTGAGCGGGTGGGTGGCCGGGAGTGGTCGCCGGGGCCTCCTGCGATGGCAAAGGAGTCGGCCGACTCGGCCGGCCCTACCCTGATCCATGCCGCGGCGCCCGAGCACATGGACGCCCCGCCGCCGGTCCCGGTCTGGCAGGCGGCCCTGTCCGGCACCTCGACGAGCCGTCCGATCCATTGAGCCATCACCGATCCACCGGCTTCACCGATTTCGTCGACCGACCGACCAGTGAGCCCTTCACCGGGTCGCGCGGAGAGATCGCGAGAACAGCGGAAACAGCAAGGAGAGCCTCCCGAACATGACGTCCAGTAAAGGGATCTGGCTGCGCGGCGAGGCCGCCGGCCACGAGCAGCGCACACCGCTGGTGCCCGCCGACGCGTCCTGGCTGGTCGAACAGGGCCTGTCGGTGACCGTGGAGGAGTCCCCGCAGCGGGTCTTCCCGGTGCAGGAGTACGCCGACGCGGGCTGCCGGCTCGTCGACCCGAGACCTGGCCCGGCGCCCCGCCGGAGACCGTCGTCCTCGGCCTGAAGGAGCCGGCCGCGACCGCCGTCGCCCTGGCGCACCACCACGTGTTCTTCGGGCACGCCTACAAGGGCCAGCAGGGCGACCCCGCGCTGCTGCGCCGCTTCGCCGAGGGCGGCGGCACGCTGCTCGACCTGGAGTACCTGACGGACGCGGAGGGCCGCAGGGTCGCGGCTTTCGGATTCTGGGCCGGCTACCTGGGGGCGGCCCTGGCGGTACTGCACCGGCGCGGCGAACTGGCCGTTCCGCTGGAGGCCTCCACCCGCCCCGAACTCGACGCCCTGCTGGGCGCCTCCCGGGGCGGTGCCACCGCCCTGGTGATCGGGGCGCTCGGCCGCTCCGGCCGGGGCGCGTGCGAGGCCCTGGCGGTGGCCGCAGTGACCACCACCCGGTGGGACGTCGACGAGACCAGGACGCTCGACCGCGAGGCGCTGCTGGACCACGGCCTGCTGGTCAACACCGTCTTCGCGACCGAGCCCGGCACCCCCTTCCTGACCGCCGCCGACCTTGAGTGCACCGACCGGCTGCTGTCCGTGGTCTCCGACGTCACCTGCGACGTCACCTCGGACTGCCACCGGCTGCCGGTCTACGACCGGGTCACCGACTGGCGCGAGCCGGTCCGGCGCCTGCACTCCGGCCCGGCGCCGCTGGACCTCATCGCCATCGACAACCTGCCCTCGCTGCTGCCGCGGGAGTCGAGTGCGGCCTTCTCCGCCGACCTGCTGCCGCACCTCGCCGCCCTGCCCGCCGGAGCGCCGGTCTGGGACCGTGCGCTGGGGCACTTCCACCACGCCCGAAGAGAGTTCGAGAAATGAGGAGCGATGGCTGACCTGGTACCCCCGAGCGGGCGGGTGCACTGGATCGGGACGGGCATGTCCACCGGCAGCGGGCTGGGACTCGTCTGCGAGGCGACGCCGACCGTCCTGTGGGGCCGGACCGCCGAGAAGGCCGAGGCCCGGCTCGCCGGGCTGGGGATCGCCCACGCGGCCGAGACCCGCGGCTTCGGCCTCGACGCGCTGGCCGCCGAGCTCGCCGCGGGCGACGTCGTCGTCTCCATGCTCCCGGCCTCCGAGCACCCGGCGCTGGCGCGCCTGGCCGTCGAGCACGGCGCGCACTTCGTCTGCTCCAGCTACCTCAGCCCCGGCATCCAGGAGCAGGCCGCGGCGGCCGGGGCCCGGGGCACGGTGCTGCTCACCGAGGTCGGACTCGACCCGGGCATCGACCACCTGCTGGCCCACGAGCTGATCCGCAAGGCCCTCCTGGTGACCGGGCAGCGGGCGGCGACGGCGCGCTTCACGTCGTACTGCGGCAGCAACCCGGCGGTCGCCAACGACTTCCGGTCCCGCTTCGGTTGGGCGCCCCGCGGGGTGCTGACCGTGCTGCTCAGCCCCGCCCGGCTGATCGAGGACGGCGAGGAGCGGTCCGTCGCCCGTCCGTGGGAGGCGGTGACCACCACGACGGTGGGCGAGGAGGACTTCGAGGTCTACCCCAACCGGGACAGCGTCCTGCTCGTGGACACCTACGACTTCCCCGGCTCGGCCACCTGTCCCGGCACCGTCTACCTCAACGCCGACGACCCGGCGGACCTGGAGGCCGACTACCGGGCCCTGCGGGAGATGGAGCTGTCCGGGCTCTACGGCTGATCCGCACCGCCAGCCCCGCCGTCGGTCCTGCCGCGCGGCGGGACCGACGGACCGCCCGCTAGCGGGCGGCTGGGTGCGTGCGGACCTCGTTCCTGATGGTCAGGATGCCGCCGTCGGCGTCGTACGAGGCCTGCGCCGTCATGGACGCGATCTGCCCCAGCCGTTCCACGTGCGTGCCTCCGCAGGGCATCTGCGCCGTCCCGCCGGGGGTCTCGCAGACCCACTGCCGCCGGTCGGTCAGCCGGGGCCCGAGGCAGTCCACCCGCACCGGCGCGTCGGACGTGATCCAGTGCGCCAGGGTGCCGTTGGTCCGCTCGACGATCCCGGGCAGCTCGTCCAGGAACCGGGCGACGTCGAAGCCGCGCTTGCGCAGCGACTTCCCGAGGCGGTAGCGGTCGAGGCTGCCGCCCTCGTCGTGGCGGGTGAGGACGCAGGTGGCGGCGTCGAGGTCGTGGTGTCCGCGGGAGTCGGTGCCGGTCTCCTTGCGCCAGAGCCCGTGCGTGGCCTCGTTGAGCGCGTAGGCCAGCAGGTGCGGATGGAACGGGCTGACGTCGGTGACCGCCACGACCCGGCCGTTCTCCCGGGGCGTCTCCAGCACCGCGAGAACCGAGGCCTCCTCGCGGCACGATCCGGTCGGATAGGTGATGAAAGTCGGCTTTACATCGTCGAGTTGAGAACGTGCCACGATCGGTCATCCTGCAAAACGCGGGTGGCCGCCGGGTGCCCGCCGGGCGTGGCGAGGGGTCAGGCGCCGGTCTCGTCGAGCCCCGGGACCAGCAGGATGCGCCGTCCGCTCAGGTCCGAGCGGGTCGCCCTGGCCTCGGCGTACTCGGGGGAGGAGTACCAACTCCGCGCCCGCTCAAGGCTGGGGAACTCCATGACCACCATCCGGTTGACCTCCGGCCAGTCCCCCTCCAGCGCCACCGGCATGGCGCCGCGCGCCAGGTACCGTCCGCCGTACTGGAGTACCGCGGCCTGCGCCAGCTCCCGGTAGGCGATGACCTCGGGTGTGTTCAGGTGCTCGGCCTCGGCGATCACATAGGCAGTCATACGGTCATCCTGGCATATTGGTAAGGGAGTTATCGCGCGAGGCGCCAAGACTTCGGCGGTGCGCCCGCGGGCGGTAGCGGGACGGCACCTGGTGGCCATCGTCCGGGGAGGTGGTCGAACTCGATCTCTCCTCGCTCTCGTCCGTCCGCGCCGGTGTCCGCGCGAAACTCGTGATGTCCGGCCGGCCTCCCGTGCACGTGCTGATCCGCAATGCCGGAATCCAGGTGGTCAACGGCGTCCGGCGATCCGGTGACGGCCATGAACCAACGTTCGCCACGAACCATCCCGGGCACTTCCTGTTGATCCGGCTGCTGACCGACCACCTCGCTGAACTCGGAGAGGCATCCGAGGAGTTGGACGCCGAGCAGGGCTGACCCGGCCGCCGCCCCGAGGGCCGGGACCACGGCCTGCTCCGGGGGGACCAGGGTGAAGTCCGGTGGCCATCCGGCACCGGGGATCCGCGACCGGTCGGACGGGAGGAGGCGGGCGCCCTCGGGGACCTGGCAGCGCGAGACGACGATGCCCGTGAGGCAGGCCCCGCACCACAGGTGCGCGGCCCCGGCGCCGCGGCCCCGGGGCCCGATGAACACCAGCTCCGGGGAGCGGCTTCCACGGGCCTGGCACTTCGCGTCGGGGCGGCCGGGGAGGGCGGAGAGCGCCGACCGGTAGCGGGTCAGCCGGCCTTCCCGAGGGGTGTGGTGATCGCGCATCGCACCTGCTGGTCGGCGAGGGAGAGGGTAGGGGGTGTCCGGGGGCTGCGGCGGGCGCGGTCCAGTTCGGGGAGGGCGAGGAGGATGGGGAGGTCGAGCTGGGTGACCTCGCGGAGCTGGACGTCGGTGCTGTAGGCGCGGCCGCCGCGGGCACGGACCGCCCAGCCCGAGCCCACGAGTCTGGGCGGCCGGATGTGCGGCACCGGACAGTCGTCGTCCATGGCGACGGCGGTGGCGCGGATGAACCACAGGCCGTCGGGGACGTCGAGGCGGAACGGGCGGGGCTCGTCCAGGATGTCGCAGGCCTGCGGGTAGCCCTCCACGATCGGGGTGTTGAAGGCGCCGACGTAGACCCGGACCGGCCCGACGTCGGAGGGGAACCAGAGCCGGCCGGTGACGGTCGACAGGCCGTGGCGGGTGCCGGCGGCGGGCAGGGTGAGCGGGGGGAGGTCGTCGTCCTGGGCCAGGGAGCGGTAGCGGGTCGGGGAGACGCCGACGCTGCGGGTGAAACGGCTGGTGAAGGTGCCCAGGCTGTTGTAGCCCACCCGGAAGGTGATGTCGGTGACGCTGGCCTGGGTTTCCAGAAGGTGGCGCTTGGCCATGAAGAGCCGGATAGCGGTGAGGAACCGGCCCGGTGAGGTGCCGGTCAGCTGGTTGAATATCCGGGTGTAGTGGAATTTGCTGTAGGAGGCCGTGCCGGCCAGCTGTTCAAGGGAAAGCGGATCCGCGTAGTGCTGCCACATCGTGTCTATACTGCGCTCTATCGCCGCCGCAATAGGCATCCGAATATCCCCCACCTGTGCTCGTCGGTATCTGTGATCTCGCCGGGTCTTCGTGGGTACGCGGGCCGGCGGCCGCTCCGCCCGGTGCTGCCCGGGTCCGTGCGGGGGTGGCCGTGGCGTGGACTCGACCGCCTGGTGGGTCCCTCATCTGGCGCGATGCTCCCGGTGCTCGTCGGAACCGGCCGGGGGGAGCCCAGGCCGGGTTTGGCGCAGACACATCGTTTTGCTGTCGGGTGACTTTCGCACCTTCTGGATTGCGGTGTGCGCGGAGCGTCGAAAGTCGGCCTTCGGCGCAGGCGACCTATACGTCCACGAATGTCCGGTGTCGTATACGCCAGGCACGTGCGGAGAAGCGCTCCGGTGGCAGCTTCCGGAAAATTGTCGCGGGACCGGATTAAGAGTGCCTCGACAGGGAAGGGAATCGCCACATGAAGGCAATGCAGGACGTCTGCGCCGACCTGGCGACGGAAGGGACCGAACTCGCCCGGCTGGTGGCGGACCTTCCGCCCGGCCAGTGGGCCGCGCCGACCGCGGCCGCGGGCTGGACGGTCCGGCACCAGGTGGCGCACCTGGCGCTGGTCAGCCACCTGGTCGACCTCGGGGTGCGCGACCCGGCCGGGTTCGAGGCCGAGACCGCGCCCGTCCGGGCGGACTTCGAGGCCGGCATGGCGGCCGGGCTCGCCGAAGGGCTCGCCGAGCCCGTCCCCGAACTGCTGCGCCGCTGGGCCGCCGAGCGGGCCGCCGCCGAGCAGGCGCTGGCCGGCGTGCCCCGGCGCGAGCCGGTGCCGTGGCTGGCCGGTCCGCTGCCGGCCAGTGTGCTCGCCGCGGTGGCGTTGATGGAGGTCTTCGCGCACGGCCAGGACATCCACGAGGCGCTCGGCGTTCCGTACGTGTTCACCGACCGGATCGGCCACATCGCCTTCCTCGGCACCAGGACCCGCGACCTCGCCTACCTGGCCCGCGGGCTGGAGCCGCCCGCCGAGCCGTTCCGGTTCGAGCTGACCGGCCCGTCCGGCGTCTCCTGGGCCTTCGGGCCCGAGGGGGCCGAGCAGCGGATCCACGGCCCCGCCGCCGACTTCTGCCTGCTCGTCACCCGCCGCCGGCACCGCGACGACCTCGCGCTGACCGCGGTCGGCACGGCGGCCGACCAGTGGCTGGACATCGCCCAGACCTACCTCGGCCCGCCCGGCGCCGGCCGCGGCCGCATTGGGCAATATCACGTATAGATCGTCCACTTGGCGGCTGGTTACCTCGCTCTCGGGCCGCATCGGCCCGCCCGTTCCACGAGGGAAACTGGAGGCGTCGTGGCAGAACAACGGACGAGTCGGTGGCTGCTGGCCGGACGGGCCTGCGCCACCGCCTCGATCGTCACCGGACACCTGGTCGCCGCCCTGCCGCGGATGGCCACCCGAGGCGGCCGGGCCCGGCTGGCGGAGCGGGCACCGCGGCTGCTGACCGCACTGGGCCCGTTCTTCGTCAAGGCCGGGCAGCTGGTCAGCACCCGCCGCGACCTGCTCCCCGAGCACTGGTGCGACGCGCTCGCCGAACTGGCCGACGAGGTGCGCCCGCCGCGCCGAGCCGCCGTCGCCCGCACCCTCGCCGAGGCCGGACTCACCGACGCCTTCGCCGAGTTCGAGTGGGATCCGGTGGCCTGCGGCAGCATCGCCAGCGTCCACCGCGCCAGGCTCGCCGACGGCACCGAGGTCGCCGTCAAGGTGCAGCGCCACGGCATCCGCCCGGTGCTGGAGGCCGACCTTCGGCTGGCCCTGCTCGGCGCCCGCGCCGGGCGGTTGCTGCCGAGCATGCGGGACCTGCCGGCCGAGGAGATGATCGGGCAGCTCGGCGGCGCCGTGCTGCACCAGCTCGACTTCACCGCCGAGCGCGACTCGCTGCTCCTGCTGCGCGCCAACCTCGGCGGCCACACCGACCTGCGGATCCCGGCTCCGGTCGACGACCTGTCCGGGCCGACGGTGCTCACCATGGAGTTCATCTCCGGTCTCGGCCGCTTCCGGCCGCTGGGCATGACGACGGATCGCCGCCAGGAGGTGGTCCGCGACGTGCTGCGGGCCGTCTACCGGATGCTCTTCGTCGACGGCCTGGTCCACTGCGACCTGCACCCCGGCAACCTCTGCCTGGACGACGGCGGACGGGTGGTGGTCCTCGACGCCGGGTTCGTGGTGCGGCTGCCCGACCCGGTCCGGCGCTCCTTCGCCGGATTCTTCCTCAACATGGCGCAGGGCAACGGCCCGAAGTGCGCCGACATCGTCCTGGAGAGCGCCGCTCGGCTGCCCGCGGACCTCGACCGCGAGGGCTTCCGGAGCGCCGTGACGGCGCTGGTCGACGAGGCCTTCGGGGCGCTGTCCAAGGACTTCGAGCTCGGCGCCTTCGCGCCCCGGCTGTTCAAGCTCCAGCGGGACTTCGGGGTGTTCGCCGCCGCCGAGTTCGCCTTCCCGCTGCTGTCGCTGCTGGTACTGGAGGGCATGATCAAGGAGTTCGACTCCGAGGTCGACTTCCAGGCCGAGGCGGTCCCCGTGCTGATGGCCTCCTTCGCCAAGGACGTCGAGGTGGACGCCGCCGCCCGCCGCCCGCCCGCCCCCGACGCGCCGGTGGTCACGCCGTGACCGCCGCCGGACGGTCCGCCGGGCTGGTCGCGGTGACCGGGGGCACCGGCTTCCTCGGCTCGCACACCGTCGCCGCCCTGCTGGCCGCGGGGGCCGGCGTGCGGCTGCTGGTGCGCGACCCGGCGCGGGTGGCGCCCGCGCTCGGCCCGCTCGGCCTGCGCCCGGACGCGGTGCGGACCGTCGTCGGCGACGTCACCGACGCGGCCGCGGCGGACCGGCTCTGCGAGGGCGCCGACGCGGTGGTCCACCTCGGGTCGGTGTACTCCTTCGACCGCAGGCGCCGCGACGACATCGTCCGCACCAATGTGCTGGGCACCGAGACCGTGCTGCGCGCCGCCGTGCGCTCCGGCGCCGGGACGGTGGTGCACGTGTCGACCGTCGGCGCGCTGATCCCCAGCGCCGACCCGGAGTTGCACGCCGGCAGTGCCGTGGGACGGCCGGCGGAGCCCTACCTGGCGAGCAAGGCGGCCTGCGAACGGGCCGCCCGGCTGCTCCAGGACGAGGGCGCCCCGGTCCGCATCGTCTACCCGCCCGCCCTGCTCGGCCCGCACGACCCCCGGGTCGGCGACCAGACCGGACGGCTGCGCGACGCGCTGCGCGGCCTGATGCCGCTCTGGCCCACCGGGGGCTTCCCGCTCGGCGACGTCCGGGACACCGCCGCCGTGCTGGCCGGCCTCGCCACCGCGGCGGCGCCGGCGCCCCGGGACCGGATCTTCACCCCCAACCGCTACCTCGGCACCGACGACTACCTGGCGGCCCTGCGGACGGCCACCGGCCGCGCCCTGCCCGCCGCCCGGCTGCCCGGCCGGGCCATGCTGCCGGCGGCCCGGCTCGCCGACGCCGTGCAGCGCTGGTGGGCCTGGCACATCCCGGCCGAGTACGGCGCGGCCTACACCTGCGTCCACGCGGTGCCGGTCGCGGCGGAGGCCACGGCCGGCGCCCCGGTGCCCCGGCCGGTCGAGGAGACGATGGCCGACACCGTCAACTGGCTTTACCGGACAGGTCTGCTGACACGGCGCCAGGCCGGCGCCGCGGCCGAGCGGACCGCATCATGACGGCGGCGCCGACCGGCGCCCGCGAACCCGAGGAGAGACCGTGACAGCGGCGCAGACCCAGCACGACCCGGCCGATCAGCTCCTGGCTTACCGGCGCAGCCGGGAGGCGATCAGCGCCCTGGTGGCCGGGCTGCCGGACCCGGCCGCCGTCGGCGTGCCCGCGTGCCCGGACTGGAGCGTGCGGGACCTGGTGGGGCACATGGTGCACATCTGTGAGTCCTTCGTCGCCCTGGAGGACAACCAGATCGACCTGGTCCCGCTGGACGAAGTCCCGGCGGCCGGGCTGCTGGAGCGCTGGGCGGGGCTGGACGACGCGCTGCCGGAGGCCCTGGACCGCACGCCCGAGCTGCGCCGGCGGATCCTGCTGCTTGACGTGTTCTCGCACGAGCTGGACCTGCGGCAGGGGCTGGACGCGCCGGTCGAGCCGACCGCCCACCCCGCGTTCGACGGCGCGCTGGACCTGACCACCATGGGCTTCGGCCTGGCGGTGCACGGCGGCGGGCTGCCGGCGCTGCGGATCGAGACCCCGGAGCGCTCCTGGGTGGTGGGCGAGGGCGAGCCCGCCGGGACCGTGCGCGGGGCGGCGGTGGACGTGTTCCGCTCGCTGAGCGGCCGGCGCACCCGGCCGCAGATCGAGGACCTGGAGTGGTCCGGGGGGCCGGCCGGGAGGTGGGCGGAGGCGTTCGCCTGGGGCCCGTTCGCGCCGCCCGCGGCCGAGGTGGAGCCGTTCGTCGGGCGCTGAGCGGGAAGCGGCACAGCAGGGGCGGCACAGCGGGAGCGTCGCATCGGGAACGGCACGGCAGGAGCGGCACGGCACGAACGACGCACCACACGGCGAACGGGCGGGACCGCGGTCAGCGGTCCCGCCCGTTCGCCCTGCGGCGCCCCCTCACGTCCCGGTCAGGGCGGGCATCCGCACCGGGGCGGCGGCCCCGGGGGCGGGCCGCTGCAGGGAGTCGAGCTCCGGCAGCGCCAGCAGGATCGGCAGGTCCAGCGGGGTGAGCTGGCGGGCCGCCAGTTTGACGGGCGGGTTGTCGTGGCCGTGGCGCACACAGAGCTCGGGGCCCGAGGCGACCAGCAGCGGCCGCCGCTCCCAGGGCGGTGCCGGGAAGTCGCTGGCGGCGACCACGGCCGCCCGGATGAACCAGATGCCCTCGGGGACGCGCAGCGTGAACGGGCCGGGCCCGTCGAGGATCTCGCAGGCGACCGGGCTGCCCTGCACGATCGGCTCGCGGAACGCGCCGATGTAGATCCGCACGGACTGGCCGGTTTCCGGCGATTGGATGCTGCCGTGCACCGTACAGGTGCGCCGGATGCCGTCGGATTGCGCCGCCGCGTCGCTTCCGCCCACCCCGCCCCGTTCGGGCAGGCCCGCTCTGGCCAGCGCCCGGTAGCGCGCGGGGGAGAGGCTGACGCTGCGGGTGAAACGGCTGGTGAAGGTGCCGAGGCTGTTGTATCCGACGCGGTAGGAGATTTCGGTGACGCTGAGATCGGTCTCCAGCAGCATGGTTTTCGCCTGGTGCAACCGGACGGCGGAGAGGAATCGCCCGGGTGAGGTGCCGGTGAGATTGCGGAATACCCGGGAGAAGTAGAACTTGCTGAGGATCGCCGTGTTCGCGATCTCGTCGAGCGAGAGTGGTTCCTCGTACCGGTCCCACATCGTCGCTATCGCGCGTTCAACAGCGATCTGCATTTCGTCTCTCCAACCTCGTCCGATGAATTGGTGGCTTTCCGGGGGGTTTCTGGCCATCGATTGCACGGCGTTGTTCGGTGCGCGGAGATAATGTCGAACGGGGATAGGGGCGGGCGGCTGGATTCGGGTGCCGGATTCAGTCGCCGGGGTTCAGTCGTGGGACAGCAGATGACGGACGCGCCGACGGGCCGCCAGCAGCGCGGCCCAGGAGCCGGCGGCGAGGATCTCCCGGTCGCCCGCGCCGGCCTGCCGGGCGGCGGCGACGACCCGGTCGTCGACCCGGTAGGACGCCAGCGCGGTGAGCAGCGCGAGTTCGCCCACCGGGCGTTCGTCCGCGGGAAGTCCGGTCAGCGGGGCGTCCAGCCAGGCCCGGCCGAGGCCGGGGTCGCGGCCGTCCCAGCGGGCGACCTCGGCGGCCACCACCGCCCTGACGGGCTCGGGCACCAGTTCGGCGCCGACCCGGTCGACGGCCGCCGTGGCGCGGGCCAGGGCGTCGGCGATCCGCGGATCGGCCGCCGCCCACTCCAGGTCCGGCGGCAGCGGCGCGGGGGGCAGCAGGGACAGCGAGGCGCCCGGCGCGGCCGTGGTCCGGACGGACCCGCGCATCAGGCCGGTCAGCACCCGGAGCACCGGGCCGAGCGCCTGGGCCGGGGCGTTGGGCGGCAGCGGGGCGGGCCCGAGGAAGATGTTGACCACCCGGTTGAGGTACTGCAGGCACAGCGCCGTGCCGGCCAGTTCCGGAAGGAGCTCCGGCGGGAACGGTGGTTCGCCCGCCGTGGTGATCCACGCCGTCAGCTCCTCGGCCGTGGGCCCCCCGGCCGGCTGCCCGGCCGCCGGACCGGCCCGGCCGGCCCGGCGGCCCGAGACCGGCCGGAGGGACAGCGAGTCGAGCATGGTGCCGTGCACGGTGACGCAGAACGGGCACTGGTTGGCCGCCGAGACGGCCGCCGCCACCGCCTCCTTGGCGGTGCGCGGGGCGCGCCCCTCGGCCAGCATCGTCTCGCGCAGCGTGATCCAGCACGCGGCGAGCAGGTCCGGCACCGGCGCGTGCAGCGCCACCGGCGGGGCCAGCACCCCGAAGTCCCGTTCCAGCTCCCGGTAGACCCGGGCCGTGGCGCCGGCGGCCTCGCCGTACGACACGGTCGAGACGTGCCGGACCTGGAGCAGGGACAGTCCTCTGAGCGGCGCCTGGACGAGCCGCCGCCTGCCGCTCACGGGCGCGCTCCGGGTACGGTACCCGGAACACTGCGGTGCGCCCGTTCCTCGTCATCCGCCGGCATCCGCGGGTCCTCCCCTCGGCTCCCTCGACGTCTCCGTCGATGCTTCACCCGATCGTGGCATTCGGAGCGGTCTGCTCCTTCTTCTTCCTTGCGCTGTCCCCCCGCCCCGGAAACCCCGGGGGCGGGGGGACCGATGCTTCTCCGCCGTGTCGGACCCCCTTCGGGAGAGGGCCTAGGGGACCGGGAAGAACGCCCGGACGAAGCGCTCGAACAGCGCGTCGCCGATGGTCCAGCGCATCCGCGGCAGCAGCCGGGACGGCACCCCGATCCGGTACCGGATCCGCGGGTTGTCGCTGGTGACGGCCTTCTCGATGACCCGGGCCACGGTCTCCGCGCGCACCGCCATCCGGCCCCGGCCGGTCGGGTGCTCGGTCTCCCGGTAGGCGCCGTGCCAGTCGACGAAGTACCGCCAGAAGTCGTCGTACAGGCCGTTGTGCTCCTGTCCGGACATCCCCAGGTCGGCGACCGACATCGGCACGAACCCGCCGAGCACCGGGGACGGCTCGATCAGCACCACCTTGATGCCGTCCCTGGCCACCTCCAGCCGCAGCGAGTCGCTGACGGCCTCCAGGGCGTGCTTGGTGGCCTGGTAGTAGCCGCGGCCGGGGGTGGCGAACTGGCCGAAGATGGACGACATCATGACGACCCGTCCGCCGCCCTGCGCCCGCATCCCGGGCAGCACCAGCTGGGTCAGCCGGCACAGCCCGAACAGGTTGGTCTCGAACTGCCGGCGCACCTCGTCGAGCGGGGTCTCGCCGATGGTGCCGTTGAGGCTGTAGGCCGCGTTGTTGATCAGGGTGCCGACCGAGCCGTGCTCGGCGGCGATCTTCTCCACCGCGGCCGCCATCGACTCCTCGTCGTTGACGTCCAGGTGCAGCACCCGGATGCCCTCGGCGGCCAGGTCGGCCAGCGCCTCGGGCCGCCGCGCGGTGGCGTACACCGGCAGGCCGGCCCGGTGCAGCCGCAGTGCGGCGGCCCGCCCGGTGCCGGAGGACATCCCGGTGCTGGAGGAGGCGCCGGTCAGCAGGACCGCGCGCGAGGCGCCGCTCACCTGCCCTCCGCCAGGCGCTCCTCGGAGACGGTGGCGTCCTCCGGCTGCGAGGCGATCCGGCTGCGGGCCACCGAGTTGCCCAGGCCCAGGCCGTCCACCAGGCGGTTGATGAAGGCGAACAGGGAGGCGGTGAACACCGCCTCCAGCATCTCCGCGTTGTTCCAGCCGGCCGCCTCGGTCGCCGCCCAGTCCTCGTCGGTGATCCGGAAGGCGCCGGTGCCGACCTTGGTGACCAGGCGCATCAGCGCCTTGGTGCGCTCGTCGATCGGCAGCTCCTCCACCGAGGGGGCGCTCTCGATGGCGTCGGTCAGCTCCTGCGGGCCGCCGAACTGGGCGAGGAACCAGTTGTGGGTGCCGACGCAGTACGGGCAGCCGTTGACCTTGGAGCTCCAGGCGGAGATCATCTCGCGGGTCGCGCGCGGCAGCACCCCGTCGTTGAACACCCCGCCGTAGCCGGCGATCACGACCTCCAGCAGGTCGGGGCGGCTGGAGACCAGCCGGAACATGTCCGGCACGAAGGGGATGCCCATCCGCGACTTGATCGCGTCGTACAGCTCCTTCGTCCGGCCCTCCGCCTCGGCCTCCTCGATCAGCGGGACGCGAACGGTGCTCAGCACATTCGGATCGGTCATGGGTAATCGCCTTCCCTTTCGACGGTACGGGCCGCCCCCGCGGGCCTTTCCGAATACCGGGATGAATGCTTGGAATTCCTGCCCGACGGGCACGGCGTGGGGTTTCCCCATGGTGGCAGGAATTGCGCGGACTTCTCGTCTCCCAGATTGCCCTGGCCCTGGTCCGGCCGGGCCGCGCCCGGACATGCCGACGGCCGCCCGGGTGCGCGGGGCACCGGGGCGGCCGTCCGGCCGGACGGGGCGGGTCAGCCGGCGCGCAGCCAGTCCGCCAGCCGCTCGCCGATCATGATCGAGGTGAGGTTGGTGTTGCAGTTGACGATGCTCGGCATGACGGAGGCGTCGGCCACGTACAGGCCCTCCACGCCGTGCACCCGCAGCCGCTCGTCCACGACCGCGCCCTCGTCGTCGGCGGTGCCCATCCGGGCCGTGCCGACCGGGTGGTAGCCGCTGTCCAGGCTGGTCCTGACGTACTGCTCGACCATCGCGTCCTTCTCGACGAGCCGGTCGCTCAGCACGATGAAGCCGTCGCCCTGGGAGGCGATCCCGGGGTGGTTGGCCAGCTCCCAGCAGGTGCGCACGCCCTGGATCATCTTCTCCAGGTCCCGCTCGGTGGAGAGGAAGTCCAGCCGGATGTCGGGCCCGGCCGCCGGGTCCGTGGAGGTCAGCCGCAGCCGCCCCACCGACTCCGGCTGCTGGTCCACCACCATCACGCCGAAGATCATCGGAGCGTCGGCCAGCCTCTGGAGCTCGGGGAAGAGCGTCAGGTCGAAGTGGTTGACCATGTAGTACTGCATGTCGTTGAAGGCGGTGGAGCCCTTGGCGGTGGTGCGCACCATCGACTGCAGGAACGGCACGGCGGCGTCCACTTCGCCGCCCCCGGGCCGCAGGAAGACGCCGGTGCGCGGGTGGTCCGTCAGATTGGCGCCGACGCCGGGCCGGTCGAGCCGCACGCCGATGCCGAGCCGGGTCAGGTCCTGCGCCGGGCCGATGCCCGACCGCATCAGCAGCGTGGGGGAGTTGATGGCGCCGGCGGAGAGCACCACGGTGCGCGCCCGGAGCTCCTCGGGCACCCGGCCGCCGGCCGAGGCCAGCACGCCGGCGGCGCGGTCTCCGTCGAACAGCACCTCGTGCACCAGGGTGCCGCCGAGCACGGTCAGGTTGGGGCGGGAGCGGACCTCGGGGGTGAGGTACGCCATCGCGGTGGAGACGCGGTAGCGGGGGTCGCGGCGGGTGGACGGGATCGGGCCGATGCCCGTCGCCTCGGGGTGGTTGTGGTCGGCGACCTCGGGGAAGCCGGCCTGCAGGCTCGCCTCGGTGAAGGCGGCCTGCATGGGCGTCATCTCGTCGGGCTGGAAGCGGCGGATCGGCACCGGGCCGCCCTTGCCGTGGTAGCGGTCCTCGAAGTCGAGGTCGTCCTCCAGCCGCCGGTAGAACGGCAGGACCTGGTCGTAGGACCACGCCGGGTTGTCCGCCGCCCAGTGGTCGAAGTTCTCCGGGACGCCGCGCAGCGCGATGGTCGCGCCGACCGCGGACGAGCCGCCGGTGATCCTCCCGCGCGGGAAGATGATCCGCTTGCCGTCCATGATCTCCGCACTGAACCGCCAGTCGTGGGAGCTCAGCGACATCGCGTTGCCGTCGGTGATGTCGGCCGGAATGTCGGCCGGATCGGGAAAGTCCGGGCCGGCCTCGACGAGGAGGACGGAACGGCCCGGGTCCTCGCTCAGCCGGGTCGCGATCGCGGCTCCCGCGGAGCCGGACCCGACGACTATCACGTCATACGTGTGCACCATGGATTGAACCTCGCCAGACGGGGATTCGAAGGAGCCGATCTCACCCGAGTTTCGCAGCCGGGCCGTGCGCGGACTTCTCCGAGACTGCCCCGTCCACGCCCGCGGAATTCCGTACGGTGGGCCCGCTTCACCGGCGCGAACCCCGGCAACTTCAGAGAAGCACGTTTTACCGGCCCGGGACATCCTCTAGTGTCAGGTCCGTGGCGAGTGGTCGCCGAATTCGTCGCGACAGCCCCGGACAGTCGATTCATCATCGCCAGCGGGAAGGAATTCAGATGCCATACCGACGACGATTCCGCAGACTCGTTCCCGGATTGGTCACCATAGTGGTGGCCGCTTCGATGTTCTTCGCTGTCCGTTCTTCGGTGGCGGTCGCGGGCGGTGATGCGGCGGCCGCGGCGTACCGATTCAAGGAGATGCCGATCGCTATGCCGCCGGGGTACGAATCCCGGCCGATGAAGACGATCCGCGACGTCAATCCGGCCTATCAGAAGATCCGCGCGTGGATCTCCTCGGTCGGCGCCAGCATCGCCCTCAACGACGTCACCGGGAACGGCCTCGCCGACGGCATGTGCATCGTCGACACCCGCACCGACTCCGTCATCGTCACCTACACCCCGACCGCCCCCGAGGTCGACCGGTTCACCCCGTTCATCCTGGACGGCAAGCCGCTGCCCATGGACGACACCATGGCGCCCACCGGCTGCACCCCCGGCGACTTCAACGGCGACGGCCGCAACGACTTCCTGATCACCTACTGGGGCCGCACCCCGGTGCTGTTCATGGCGAAGGCCGGCGCGGGCGCTCCGTCCCCCGAGGCGTACGTGCCGCGCGAGGTCGTCCCCTCCCAGAGCCTGGACGGCCGCTACCACGGGCCGCGCTGGAACACCGACGCCGCGTACGTCGCCGACCTGGACGGCAGCGGCCACCCGTCGATCATCATCGGCAACTACTTCCCGGACTCCGACGTGCTCGACCCGCACGGCATCCGCAACGTCGAGATGAACGACTCGCTGTCCAGCGCCAAGAACGCCGGCGGCGACCACGTGCTGCGCTACCACTCCTCGACCACCGGGGACGACCCGCAGGTGGCCTTCATCGAGGAGAAGGACGCCATCCCGTTCGACGCCTCCACCGGCTGGACGCTCGCCATCTCCGGCGCCGACCTCACCGGCTCCGGCCTGCCCGAGGTCTACATCGCCAACGACTTCGGCCACGGGCACCTGCTGCACAACGTCTCGACGCCCGGGCGGATCCGCTTCACCGAGGCGACCGGCGAGCGCACCCCGACCACCCCCAAGTCCTTCGTGCTCGGCAAGGGCTCCTTCAAGGGCATGGGCGTCGACTTCGGCGACGTGGACGGCAACGGCAGCTTCGACATGATGGTCAGCAACATCACCGTGGCCTGGGGCCTGGAGGAGAGCAACTTCCTCTGGATCAACAAGGCCCGCAGCCAGGACGAGGCCGCGAAGAAGCTCGCCGCCGGCGTCGCCCCGTTCACCCAGGAGGCCGCCGACAACGGCGTCGCCTGGACCGGCTGGGGCTGGGACGCCAAGATGGGCGACTTCCTCAACAGCGGCGACCAGAACATCCTTCAGGCCGTCGGCTTCGTCAAGGGCAACATCGACCGCTGGCCGTGGCTGCAGGAGATGGCCATGACCAACGACAACCTGCTGTCCAACCCGGCGATGTGGCCGAACGTCGGCCCCGGCGACGACCTGGCCGGCGACGAGCCCATGGCCTTCTACGCCCGCACCGCGAGCGGCAAGTACGCCAACATCACCAAGCAGCTCGGCCTCGACGTCCCGATCCCCACCCGCGGCATCGCCACCGCCGACACCACCGGCCGCGGCGCCCTCGACTTCGCGATCGCCCGCCAGTGGGGCCCGCCGGCCTTCTACGCCAACCAGGCCCCGGACCTCGGCAACCACCTGACGCTGAACCTGGTCCGGCCGTCCGAGGGCGCCACCCCCGGCCAGGGCCTGGCCGGCACCGGCTCGCCCGCCTACGGGGCCACCGTCTGCATCACCACCCCCGACGGCAAGCAGGTCGGCCAGCTCGACGGCGGCGGCGGCCACGGCGGCTTCCGCAGCTTCGAGGTCCGCTTCGGCCTCGGCGACTACACCGGACCGGTCACCGCCGACTTCACCTGGCGCGACGCAGACGGCGGCCTGCACAAGAAGACCCAGCAGCTGACCGCCGGGACCCACACGCTCATGCTGACCGACGACATCCAGGAGGTGACGGCCCGATGACCGCGACCGAGATCGCCGGCGTTGCGGCCCACGCCGTCCGGCCCCGCCCCCCGAAGAAACCGGCCAACCGCGACCCGCGCTACCTCGCGCTGCGCAACTTCGCCATCTCCATGTCCGTCTTCAACATCTTCGGCTACACCCTGCTCGGCTTCGAGCAGCCCTGGCTCTGGCCGCTGATCTGCGCGCCGTTCGGCTACCTGGTCGAGACCGTCCTGGAGCTCATCAGCGCCTGGGCGCAGGAGCGCACCCCGCGCTTCATGGGCCGGGGCTTCCGCGGCCTCTACGAGTTCCTGCTGCCCTCCCACATCACCGCCCTCGCGGCGAACATGCTGCTCTACGCGAACGACCGGCTGCTGCCGATCCTGCTCGCCGTGTTCATCGGCGTCGCCGCCAAGCACGTCCTCCAGGCCCCCGTGTACGGCCGGATGCGGCACTACATGAACCCGTCGAACTTCGGCATCACCATGGTGCTGGTGATGTTCGGCTCCTGGGTCAGCATCGCCCCGCCGTACGAGTTCACCGAGAACGCCAACACCTTCTTCCGGGTCGCCATCCCGCTGATCATCGCGACCGCCGGCACCGTCATCAACGCCATGCTCACCAAGCGCGTCGCGCTGATCGTCGGCTGGCTCGGCGGCTTCGTCATCCAGGCGCTGCTGCGCCACTGGTTCTGGGACGTGGCGATCTTCTCCGCCCTGGGCCCGATGAGCGGCGTCGCCTTCGTGCTCTACACCAACTACATGATCACCGACCCGGGCACCACCCCGACCAAGGGCCGCAACCAGTTCATGTTCGGCGCCTCGGTGGCCATGGTCTACGGCGTGCTGATGCTCTTCAACGTCGTCTACACCCTGTTCTTCGCCACCACGGTCGTCTGCGGCCTGCGCGGCGCCGGCTGGTGGGTGGCGCACTTCCGCAAGAAGGGCAAGCAGGCGCACGGCGCCGTCGAGGTCCCGGCCGGGCAGACGGCCGCGCCCGAGCGGCCCGCCGGCAACGAGGCGGTGGCGGCGTGAGCGCGCAGCGGTTCCGGCCGGACCAGGCCGACGGAGCGGCGGCCGGCCGCGGACGGATCGCGGTGGTCGGCATCGCCTGCCGCTACCCCGACGCGGAGACCCCCGAGCAGCTGTGGCAGAACGTGCTGGCCGGCCGCCGGGCCTTCCGCCGGCTGCCCGACGTGCGGATGCGCGCCGAGGACTACTACTCGCCCGACCCCGCCGCGCCGGACCGCTTCTACAGCGCCAAGGCCGCCGTGATCGAGGGCTTCGAGTTCGACCGGGTCCGCCACCGGGTCGCGGGCAGCACCTTCCGCGCCACCGACATGACCCACTGGCTCGCCCTGGACACCGCCGCCCGCGCCCTGGAGGACGCCGGCTTCCCGTTCGGCGAGGGCCTGGAGGACGCCAACACCGGCGTCGTCATCGGAAACACCCTCACCGGCGAGTTCAGCCGGGCCAACCTGATGCGCCTGCGCTGGCCGTACGTGCGCCGCACGGTGGGCGCCGCGCTGCGCGAGCAGGGCTGGGACGACGCCGCGCTGACCGACTTCCTGGACGGACTGGAAGGGCGCTACAAGAGCGCCTTCCCGCCGATCGGCGAGGACACCCTGGCGGGCGGCCTGGCCAACACCATCGCCGGCCGGATCTGCAACCACTTCGACTTCAAGGGCGGCGGCTTCACCGTCGACGGAGCCTGCTCCTCCTCCCTGCTGTCCGTCTCCACCGCGTGCGACGCGCTGGCCGACGGCCGGATGGACGTCGCGGTGGCCGGCGGCGTCGACCTGAGCATCGACCCGTTCGAGGTGATCGGCTTCGCCAAGACCGGGGCGCTGGCCACCGGCGAGATGCGGGTCTACGACAAGGGCTCCAACGGCTTCTGGCCCGGCGAGGGCTGCGGCATGGTCGTCCTGATGCGCGACGAGGACGCCCGCGCCCAGGGCCGGTTCCGCTACGCCACCATCCCCGGCTGGGGCTACTCCTCCGACGGCAAGGGCGGCATCACCCGCCCCGAGGCCAGCGGCCACCGGCTCGCCCTGGCCCGCGCCTACCGCGCGGCCGGCTTCGGCATCGAGACGGTCGGCTACTTCGAGGGGCACGGCACCGGCACCGCCGTCGGCGACGCCACCGAGCTGCGCGCCTTCTCCGAGGCCCGCCGGGCCGCCGGGGCCCAGGCGCCGGCCGCGATCAGCACCGTCAAGGGCAACTTCGGCCACACCAAGGCCGCGGCCGGCGTGGCCGGGCTGCTCAAGGCGATCCTGGCGGTCCGCCACCAGGTGATCCCGCCCGCCACCAGCCACATCGACCCGCACCCCGAGCTCACCGCCCCCGAGGCGGCGATGCGGGTGCCCGAGCGGGCCGAGCTGTGGCCGCAGGGCGGGCCGATCCGGGCCGGCATCTCCTCCATGGGCTTCGGCGGCATCAACGCGCACGTGGTGGTCGAGCACGCCGACGGCGTCCTGCGCACCGCCGTGCCCGCCGTCGTCCGCCGGCTGGTCGCCTCCCGCCAGGACACCGAGCTGTTCCTGCTGGACGGCGCCGACCCGGCCGAGCTGCACGCCAAGGCGACCGGGCTGGCGGAGTTCTGCGCCCAGCTGTCGTACGCCGAACTCGGCGACCTGGCGGCCACCCTGGAGGGCGAGCTGGCCGGCCGGCCGCTGCGCGCCGCGGTGCTGGCCGGCTCGCCCGAGCAGGCCGTCGAGCGGTTCACCGCGCTGGCCGGCCTGCTGGACTCCGGGGTCCGCTCCGCGCTGAACCCCGCCCGGGGCGTCTTCCTGGGCGGCGCCGGCCGGACACCCCGGATCGGCTTCCTGTTCCCCGGCCAGGGCGCCGGGCGGCGCGGTGACGGCGGAGCGCTGCGCCGCCGCTTCGCCGGCGTCGAGGAGCTGTACGAACGCCTCGCGCTGCCCGTCGGCGGCGACCAGGTGGCCACCGACATCGCCCAGCCGCGGATCGTCGCGGCCTCGGTGGCGGGGCTGCGGGTGCTGGAGCTGCTCGGCGTCGACGCGGTCCGGGCCGCCGGGCACAGCCTCGGCGAGCTGACCGCCCTGCACTGGGCGGGCGCGATGGACGAGACCACCGTGCTGGACGCGGCGGCCGCCCGGGGCCGGATCATGGCCGAGGCCGGCGACGGCGACGGCACCATGGCCGCGCTCACCACCACCCCGGCGCTCGCCGAGGCGCTGATCGCCGGCGAGCCGGTGGTGATCGCCGGGCACAACGGTCCGCGGCAGACCGTGGTCTCCGGGCCGGTCGCGGCGATCGACCGGGTCTGCGCGCTGGCGGAGGCCCAGGGCGTGGGGGTGGGACGGGTCCACGTCTCGCACGCCTTCCACTCGCCGGCCGTCGCCCCGGCCGCGGCCGGACTGGCCGAGTACCTGGCGAAGGAACGGTTCGGCCCGGTCGGCGACGGCCTGGTCTCCACCGTCACCGGCGGCCTGCTGCCCGCCGACACCGATGTGGTGGACCTGCTGACCCGCCAGGTCGTCCAGCCGGTGCGGTTCACCGAGGCGGTCCAGGAGATGGCCGGAGAGGTGGACCTGCTGGTCGAGGTCGGCCCCGGCCGGACCCTCAGCTCGCTGGCCGGCGAGATCCTGCCCACCGTGCCCGCGATCGCCACCGAGACCGACGCGCTGTCGCTGGCCGGTCTGCTGGGCACCGTCGCCGCGGCCTGGACGATGGGCGCGGAGGTCCGCCACGAGCAGCTGTTCGCCGACCGGTTCACCCGGCCGCTGCCGCTGGACAAGGAGTTCCGGTTCTTCGCCAGCCCGTGCGAGGCGGGCGGCGAGGACTTCGTGCTGGAGCACACCGAGCGGGCCGCCGCGCCGCTGTCGGCCGCCGGCACCGCCGCGTCCGCCGGCGAGGCCGCCGCGGCGGGCACCTCCAGCCTGGAGGTGCTGATCCGGCTGGCCGCCGAGCGCGCCGAGCTGCCGGTGGAGACCGTCGACCCGTCGGCCAACCCGCTGGACGAACTGCACCTCAGCTCCATCACGGTCGGCCAGATCATGAACCAGGCCGCCCAGGAGCTGGGCATCGCCGCCCCGATGGTCACCACCGCCTTCGCCACCTCGACGATCGGCCAGCTCGCCGAACTCCTCGACGAGCTGGCCGAGGGATCGGCGGCCTCCGACGGGCAGCCGGCCACCGCCGCCGGCGTCGCGCCCTGGGTGCGCCCGTTCCTGGTCGACCTGACCGAGGCCCCGGAGCCGGCCCCGGCGGCCGGGCCGGGCGGCGACTGGGAGGTCTTCGCCTCCGACCGGCACCCGCTGGCCGGGCCGCTGGCCGCCCGGCTGCGCGCCGACGGCCCCGGCGGCGGGGTGCTCCTCGCCCTGCCCGGCGACTGCGACCAGCGGCACCTCGGCCTGATGCTGGCCGCCGCCCGCGCCGCGCTCGACCCGGCCCGGCGCGCCGCCGGCACCCGGCTGGTCGCGGTCGGCGACCGCAGGGGGGCGGCCGGCCTGGCCAAGACCCTGCACCTGGAGGCCCCCGACATCCCGGTCACCGTCGTCACCCTGCCGGTCGCCGACGACCTGCCGGCCGAGGAGGCCGAGCTGATCGCCGGCCGGATCGCGGCCGACGCGGCGGCCACCACCGCCTTCACCGAGGTGCACTACGACGCCGACGGCACCCGGCGGGTGCCGGTGCTGCGCGCCGTCGACCTCGAACCCGACCCCGCCCACCAGGAACTCGGCCCGCAGGACGTGCTGCTGGTCACCGGTGGCGGCAAGGGCATCACCGCCGAGTGCGCCATCGCCCTGGCCGGGCGCAACGGCACCGCGATCGGCCTGATGGGCCGCTCCGACCCCCTGGAGGACGCCGAACTCGCCGACAACCTGGCCCGGATGGCGGCGTCCGGCATCCGGGTGCACTACGCCCGGGCCGACGTCACCTCCGCCGACCAGGTCAAGGCCGCGGTCACCGAGATCACCCGGGAGCTCGGCCCGGTCACCGGCCTGCTGCACGGCGCCGGCCGCAACGAACCGCAGGCGCTCGCCACCCTGGACGAGGACTCCTTCCGCCGCACCCTGGCCACCAAGATCGACGGCGTGGAGGCGGTGCTCGCCGCGGTCGACCCGGAGGCGCTGCGCCTGTTCGTCACCTTTGGCAGCATCATCGGCCGGGCCGGACTGCGCGGCGAGGCCGACTACGCCACCGCCAACGACTGGCTCACCGAACTGACCGTGCGCTTCCAGCAGGACCACCCCGACTGCCGCTGCCTGGCCCTGGAGTGGTCGGTCTGGTCGGGCGCCGGCATGGGCGAGCGGCTCGGCGTGCTGGAGGCCCTGGTCCGCGAGGGCATCGAGCCGATCCCCGCCGAGGACGGCGTGGAGCTGCTCGGCCGGCTGCTCGCCACCCCCGGCACCGCCCCGGCGCTGGTGGTGATGGGCCGGGCCGGCGGTCTGCCGACGATCAGCCTGGAGCAGCGCGAACTGCCGCTGCTGCGCTTCCTGGAGCGCCCCCAGGTGCACTACCCCGGCATCGAACTGGTGGTGGACGCCGAGCTCACCGGCGGCGGCGACCGCTACCTGCCGGACCACCTGCTGGACGGCGACCTGCTCTTCCCCGCCGTCCTCGGCATGGAGGCGATGACCCAGGCGGCCACCGCGCTGACCGGCCACCAGGGCGTCCCGGTGCTGGAGGACATGCGCTTCCTGCGGCCCATCGTCGTCCCGGTGGACGGCGCGACGACGCTGCGGGTGGCCGTCCTCGCCACCGGGCCCGACACCGTCGAGGCGGTGCTGCGCAGCGGCGAGACCGGCTTCCAGGCCGACCACTTCCGGGCCGTGCTGCGCTTCGGCGCGGACCGCCCGCAGGGGGAGCCCGCACCGGTCACCGCCGAGGTGCCGAGGGTGCCGCTGACGCCCGGCGAGATGTACGGGCCGGTGCTGTTCCAGGGCGACCGCTTCCAGCGGCTGCGCGGCTACCGGGACCTCGCGGCCCGGCACTGCCTGGCCGAGATCGACGACACCCCGCGGTCCGACTGGTTCGCCGGCTACCACCCCGGCGAGCTGCTGCTGGCCGACCCGGGCACCCGTGACGCGCTGATGCACTCCATCCAGGCGTGCGTCCCCGACGCCACCCTGCTGCCGGTCAGCGTCGAGCGGCTGAACCTGGCCGACGCCGGGGCCGCGCGCGACGGCAGGCTGCTCTTCCTGGACGCCCGCGAGCGCTCCAGGGACGGCGACAACTACCTCTACGACCTGGAGGTCCGCGACGAGGCGGGCCTGCCGGTCGAGCGGTGGGAGGGCCTGCTGCTGCGGGCGGTGCGCAAGCAGGACGGCGCCGGGCCGTGGCTGCCCGCCCTGCTCGGCCCCTTCCTGGAGCGGCGGGTCGAGGCGGCCTTCGGCCACCCGGTGCGGTGCGTGGTGCTGCCCGGCGGCGAGGGCTCGGGAGGCCCGGTCGCCGACCGGCGCCGGCGCACCGCCGAGGCGGCGGGCTGGGCGCTCGGGCGCACCACCGAGGTGCACTACCGTCCCGACGGGCGGCCCGAACTGGCCGACGGGCGGCGGATCTCCTCCTCGCACGCGGCGGGCGTCACCTTCACGGTGGTGGCCGACGACGTCGTCGGCTGCGACGTCGAGGTGGCCGCCGGGCGGACCGCCGAGGAGTGGCGGGGGCTGCTGGGCGCGGACGGCGCGGAGCTGGCCGGGCTGCTGGCCGCCGAGCGCGGCGAGCCGCTGAGCACCGCCGCGACCAGGGTGTGGGGCGCGGTGGAGACGCTGCGCAAGGCGGGGCACGCGGTGGCGGCGCTCAGCCTGGAGGACTCCTCCGGGCTGCCGACCGGCTGGGTGGCGCTGCGCGGCGGCGCGCACCGGATCGTGAGCTTCGTGACCGCCCTGGACGGGGTCGCCGACCCGGTGGCCTTCACCGTCCTGACCGGGGGTGCCCGGTGACGACCGTGCCGGACTACTACGAGTACCGCCATCTGGTGGGCTTCGAGGAGACCAACCTCGTCGGTAACGTCTACTACGTCAACTACCTGCGCTGGCAGGGGCGTTGCCGGGAGATGTTCCTGCTGGAGAAGGCCCCCGCGGTGCTCGCCGACATCCGCGACGACCTCAAGCTGTTCACCCTCAAGGTGGACTGCGAGTTCTTCGCCGAGATCACCGCCTTCGACGAGCTGTCCATCCGGATGCGGCTCGCGGACCTCACCCAGACCCAGGTCGCCTTCACCTTCGACTACGTCCGGCTGGCCCCGGACGGCGGTGAGTACCTGGTCGCGCGCGGGCAGCAGCGGGTCGCCTGCATGCGCGGCCCCAACACCGACACCCGCCCGACCAGGGTGCCCGAGCCGCTGCGGCTCGCCCTGGCGCCCTACGCCGTCGCCGCGACGGCGTCCTCCCTGACCGGCACCACCACCGTGGGGTGATCGTCATGTCCTCCGTCCCCTCCGCCTCCGCACCGCTGCCCCGCTCGATCGACCTGCCCCCGCTGCCGGCGGAGGCCCCCGAGGCGGACCTCCAGGACCGCCGCGCGCTGCGCGGGGTGCTGGGGCGCTTCGCCACCGGGGTGACCGTGCTGACCGCGGGGCGTGACACCCCGTGCGGCATGACGGCCAACTCCTTCACGTCCGTCTCGCTCGAACCGGCGCAGGTGCTGGTGTGCGTGGTGAAGTCGGCGGCACTGCACGACACCGTGCTCGCCGAGGGGGCGTTCGCGGTGTCGGTGCTCGGCCGTGACCAGGAGTGGGTGGCGCGGCACTTCGCCGACCACGGACGTCCGCGCGGGGCGCGGGAGTTCGAGGGGATCGAGCACGCGCCGGGCCGGCACACCGGGGCGCCCGTGCTGGGCCGCGTCCAGGCGTGGCTGGAGTGCCGGCTCAGCGCCGTCCACGAAGGGGGTGACCACACCATCTTCGTCGGCTCGGTCCTGGGCGCGGGCCGGTCCGCCGGCGCGGACCCGCTGCTGTTCCACGGCGGGGCCTTCGGCGGGCTCGCCGGCTGACCGAGGCGCCGCCCGCGGCGCTCCCACCTCTCGCACCGACGCCCGGCCGGGGTCCGCCCCGGCCGGGCGTGCCGTTCGGGGCGTGCCGTTCGGGGCGGGGGCCGGCGCGGGGGCCGGCGCACATGCGTGAGGTCCGGGCCCTCGGGCCCGGAC